>JAJRPL010000084.1 GCA_024280815.1 Bacteroidota bacterium | reverse complement strand
GGTGATTACGATAGAGAGGTGGTACGGAAATTAAACTTCATTGCTCTTTTAAGCGGAATAACTACGATAGCCAATACAACAAACTTTAATGATTTTGAAACCTATTTTACCATTCCAAACAATGAAAAGAAGTACTTAGATATTATTTATAAGAATATTATTCTTTCTGAAGACAGCAAAATGATTGATGTAGGTATCGTATTTAAAGAGGTGTTGACTGATAATAAAATAGATTTTATCCCAGAGATTAAATATGCAACCGATTTATCAGCTTATCATGCCGATCTAATTATTGATAAAAAAGGTGAACTATTCAAGAATAAAGAAGCTTTACTGCAATTATTAGGTAAATAATTCAATTATTGCTAGTTTTTCTGCTGAAAATTTAAGAAATTCGCACTTTAATCCAACAATCCACGCTATGTCAAAATTCAAATTAGACGAAATCGACCACCAAATACTAGATCTTTTAATAGAAAATGCTAGAACTCCATTTACTGATATCGCAAAAAAATTATTAGTTTCTGCAGGTACCATACATGTTAGAGTGAAGAAAATGGAAGAAGAAGGAGTAATCAAAGGATCAACCTTAACTGTTGATTATGACAAGATGAATTACAGTTTTATAGCTTATATAGGCTTATTTATTGAAAAATCATCTTTTACTCAACCTATCTTAAAAGAGTTGAGAGCAATACCTGAAGTTACGGTTGCTCATTTGACCACAGGTAAGTTTGCTATTTTTTGTAAAATTAGAGCGGTTGACACTAGACATGCTAAAGATGTTATTTTTAAAATTGATGACATTAACGGAGTATTAAGAACAGAAACCTCTATTTCTTTAGAAGAAGTTATCAATGATAAAAAACGCTTAATGCATGCTATTTTCGATGCATATAAAATATAGGTTTAAACCAAAATACATTTAAAAACGCTTTCAATTTATTTTGTAAGCTTTTTTTTATTTCAGTAAATTATAGTACTAAGTTTTGCAATTCACAGTGTATATTTCTTATTTTTGATACAAATACTGATAAATGGCTGTCTATCAAAATAACATTTCTAATAAAAAATTATTAGAACTCTACAAATCAATGTTACTGCCTCGTTTGATAGAGGAAAAGATGTTGATTTTACTCCGTCAAGGAAAAATTTCTAAATGGTTTAGTGGTATTGGTCAAGAAGCAATTGCTGTTGGTGTGACATCCGCGTTAACTACAGATGAGTATATATTACCAATGCATAGAAATTTAGGTGTTTTTACAACTAGAGGTGTTCCGTTACAACGCTTATTCTCTCAATGGCAAGGCAAAGCGAACGGATTTACAAAAGGAAGAGACCGAAGTTTTCATTTTGGAACCCAAGAGTATCATATTATAGGTATGATTTCTCATTTAGGACCTCAATTTGGAGTTGCTGATGGGATAGCTTTAGGTAATTTATTAAAGAAAAACAATCAGGTTTGTGCTGTGTTTACTGGCGATGGTGGCACAAGTGAAGGTGATATTCACGAAGCTTTAAATGTGGCTTCGGTTTGGTCATTACCCGTATTGTTTTGTGTTGAAAATAATGGATATGGACTCTCTACACCTATAAGTGAGCAATTTAATTGTGAACATTTGGCAGACAGAGCCAAAGGATACGGCATGGAAAGCCATATTATTGATGGTAATAATATCTTAGAGGTCTATCAAAAAGTGTCGTCTTTGGCAGAAAGTGTACGAGAGACACCAAGACCCATATTTTTAGAGTTTAAAACTTTTAGAATGCGAGGTCATGAAGAGGCGAGTGGCACAAAGTATGTACCAAAGGACTTGATAGATAGCTGGGCAACAAAAGATCCGATAGAAAATTATCAAAAATTCTTAATTAGTGAAGGTGTTTTGACCAAAGCTTTGGATGATAGTTATAAAGCAGAAATTATTAACGAAATAAATACAAATTTAGAATTAACTTTTAATGAAGAGCTACTAATTTCAAATAAAACAAACGAATTAAATGATGTATTTAATTCATTTGATTATCAAGAAGTTAAATCTAATGAAAAATTTGATAACATTCGTTTTGTTGATGCTGTTTCTCAAAGCCTAAAACAGTCAATGCAACAGCATGATGATTTGGTAATTATGGGACAAGACATCGCTGAATATGGTGGTGTTTTTAAAATTACGGAAGGTTTTGTAGAAGAATTTGGTAAAGATAGAGTCAGAAATACACCAATCTGTGAATCGGCTATTGTGGCAGCGGCTTATGGACTATCTATTAATGGAATAAAATCAGTTGTAGAAATGCAATTTGCAGATTTTGTGAGTTCTGGTTTTAATCCGATAGTAAATTTATTGGCAAAATCATATTATAGATGGAATCAACCCGCTAATGTAGTTATTAGAATGCCTTGTGGTGGCGGACTAGGAGCAGGGCCATTCCACAGTCAAACCAATGAAGCTTGGTTTACCAAAACACCAGGATTAAAAGTAGTATACCCTGCATTTCCTTATGATGCAAAAGGTTTATTAGCAACGGCAATTAACGACCCAAACCCTGTACTCTTTTTTGAACATAAAGCCTTGTACAGAACCATCCGACAAGAGGTGCCAATTGATTATTATACACTTCCGTTTGGTAAAGCAGCTTTATTGAAAACAGGCGAGGAGGTAACAATTATTGCATTCGGAGCTACTGTACATTGGGCATTAGAAGTGTTGGAAAAGAACAGTAACATTTCAGCAGATCTATTAGATTTGAGAACTTTACAGCCTTTAGATACTGAGACGATATTTACTTCGGTTAACAAAACAGGAAAAGTCATTATTGTACAAGAAGATTCATTGTTTGGTGGGATAGCAAGTGATATTTCTGCATTGATACACGAAAATTGCTTTGAAAATTTAGATGCACCCGTACAACGTGTAGCCAGTATGGAAACTCCAATACCTTTTATCAGTCAATTAGAAGATCAATATTTAGGTAAAAATAGGCTAGAAGAAGTATTGAAATCTTTATTAGATTATTAGAATGGAAGAACATTTTTTTCAATGTATTCATTGCTGGGAAGAAGTTTCAATGTTGTTTGATAATTCTATCAATAGTCAGGTGTATATAGAAGATTGTGAAGTTTGCTGTAATCCTTTAGAAATTCATGCATTTTTTAATCAAGGTACTTTAAACTCTATAGAAGTAAAAAGTTTAGATCAATAATTATTTAGCTAGTTTAACCTGATCTTTGTCTAATCCTTTAATGTAATAAAGAATTATAATAGAAATAAAGCTACAGATAGCGAAACCAATAAACATTGGTAGCACAGAAGTTTTTACAAAGCCACCAATATAAATACTTATAGGTATTGACATCATAGTAGAGATAAATCCTGTAATAGCAGAAGCGATACCTGCTATATGACCAACAGGTTGCATAGCGATAGCTCTAAGATTTCCAAAAAGAAATCCAATTGCAAAAAATTGAACTGCACAAAATAAAACTAATATGACTGCACTAGGATTATCTTTATTAAAATATAAAACAACATATAGCAATGAAGTTAAAAAATAGACAATTATTGCCCAAGTAATCAATTTTTTCATACCAAAACGCATTACCAAACTACCATTTGATAGGGTAGCAGCTCCAACTGTAATTGCTAATGAAGCAAAGATTAGAGGAAACTCTTCAATTAAATTATACTGTTCATGAAACACTTGCTGTGCGGTACTTAAATACACTAAAAATGAACCAATTATAAAACCTGAAATAATAGTGTATCCTATAGTGTTTTTATGTTTTATTAATTCAATAAATCCATTTTTAAAAATAGAAGATGTCCATTTTTTCTTATATTCTTTATGTAATGTTTCAGGCTGTCGTTTATAAAACCAAATAGACACCAAAATACTAAATACAAGCTGTACATAAAAAATAGCTTGCCAATTGTAATGGTCTAATATGAATTTACCTAAAGC
>JAJRPL010000083.1 GCA_024280815.1 Bacteroidota bacterium | reverse complement strand
TGTTTATGTAGAGTTTAAATCAAATTTAGACAATGCTCAAGAAAATGTACATCAAGAAACAAGAGGTAACGCAACTATGAAAGGAGAGTTGTATAACGTAAACTTTATGGGAGTTAATCAATTGTTTGATGGTAAAAAAACTTATACTATTATTACAGAAGATGAAGAAGTTAATATCTCTGATGCTGAAGATAATGAAGAAGATACAATAACACCATCAAAATTCTTTTCTTTTTATAAAAAAGGTTTTAATTATAAATGGGATATTTTACAAAATGTAAATGGTAGAAAAATTCAATATGTAAAACTAAACCCAATTGATAGTAACTCTGAAATTAATAGTATACTATTAGGTGTTGATGTAAAAACTAATCACATTTATAAATTAATAGAAACGGGTAGTAATGGTACGGTAACTACATTAACAATTACAACATTTAAAACCAATCAGCCAATATCAAGTACATTATTTGTATTTGATGAAGCTAAATATAAAAGAGAAGGATATATCATCAATAAACTTTAATCAAAAATTTAAACTTTCATTAACAAATTAAGTTTTACTTTTGTGGGGTGAAAATTTTAAATAGATATATACTAAAAAGCTTTTTAGTACCTTTTTTAGCTACATTTTTCATCATCTTGTTTGTACTTGTAATGCAGGTATTGTGGTTACAATTTGATAAAATTGCAGGTAAAGGTATTGGCATAAGTCACATCTTGCAATTTTTAGGATATATTGCACAAATGCAAGTCCCGCTTGCATTACCAATCGCCATATTATTATCTTCCATAATGGCATTAGGTACAATGTCAGAAAATTATGAATTTGCAGCCATAAAATCTGCAGGAATTTCCTTACAGCGTTTTATAAGACCTCTAATACTGTTGATGGTGCTATTGAGTGGGCTAAATTTTTTATTTTTAAATTATGCTTTTCCAAGAGCCGCATTTAAGTTTAAAAACATGCTGTATGACATTAAAAAAACACAGCCTGCATTAGCATTAATGCCAGGCACTTTTAATTCTGAAATACCTGGCTACAGTATTAAGTTTGCTGAGAAATATGGTGAAGATGAAAATTTTTTGAAAAATGTTTTAATTTATTATGATTTAAATCAAAGACAAGCAAATGTAAAGGTAATTACTGCCGAAAGTGGAGAGATTACAACAGAAGAAGGAAGTAGATATATGACCTTAATTTTAAAAAACGGTCATCACTATGAAGAATTGCCAGAAAAGAAAAGAACCTATGGCGATAAACAAAAAATGCAGAGCACCAAAGCTATATTTGATGAATATATAATTAATATTGATGTTTCTGACTTGAGTAATACTGATACAAAGGATTATACGCAAGATAGAGAAATGCTGAGTTTAAAACAGTTGAGCTACTATTCAGATTCACTAAAAATACCCTATGATGAATTTATAGCAACTAAAGCAGAAAGTTTTTTTATTAGAGCTGGTATAAATACCACTAAAAAAGATACAACAGATCTTAGCAGCTTCAATTCAAATATATTAGATAATTTTGATGATGAAGGTAAAGGAAAGGTCTTTAATAGTGCCGTTGATATAATAGAATCTGCATTAGCAGATATTAAAGGCTTTAGTAGTGTTTTAAAAAACAAGAAAAAAATGATTAATGTTTATAACACTGAGTATCATAAGCGTTTGGCATTTTCAATCGCTTGTTTGGTGTTGTTTTTTATAGGAGCTCCTTTAGGATCAATTATCCGTAAAGGAGGATTTGGATTTCCTATGGTAATGGCAATCACAATTTTTGTAATTTACTTTTTCATATCTACCTTTGGTAAAAAAATGGCAGAATCGGGTGCAATAACAGCAGTATTAGGAGGGTGGTTAGCTACAATAATTTTATTCCCGTTAGGTATGTTTTTAATGATAAGAGCAACTAAAGATAAAGGTATTTTTAATTTAGATACTTTTATACAGCCCATTACAAAAATTTTCAAACGTATTTTTAATAGTAAAGAGAAAAAAGCAATATCAAAATGATTTCAACAGAATTAAATACAACTCAATTGAATACAATTAAAGAAGCAATCGCTGACATTAAGAATGGTAAAGTCGTTATTGTGGTAGATGATGAAGATCGTGAAAATGAAGGTGATTTTATAGCAGCTGCTGAAATGGTAACCCCAGAGATGATTAATTTTATGTCATTACATGGTAGAGGCCTTATTTGTGCTCCAATTATTGGAAATAGGTGTGAAGAATTAGGATTAGATATGATGGTTCAAGATAATACCGTTTTACATCAAACTCAATTTACAGTATCGGTAGATTTGATTGGTAATGGTTGTACCACAGGTATTTCTGTTCATGATAGAGCAAAAACCATAAAAGCTTTAGTAGATGATACTACCAAACCACATGATTTAGGTAGGCCAGGACATATTTTTCCCTTAAGAGCTAAAAGTGGAGGTGTATTAAGAAGAACTGGCCATACAGAAGCTGCTGTAGATTTGGCGAGACTGGCAGGTTTAAAACCTGCAGGTATTTTAGTCGAAATCTTGAATAAAGATGGCTCTATGGCTAGGTTACCTGAATTAATGGAGGTTGCAAAAAAGTTCGATTTAAAAATTATTTCTATTGAAAATTTGGTAGCATATAGAATGTTGCATGACTCATTAATTAAAAAAGTAGAAGATTTTGATTTAAAAACTCGTTTTGGTGATTTCAGATTAAGAGCCTACAAACAAACCACAAATAATCAAGTACATATCGCATTGACTAAGGGTAGTTGGGGGGGGGATGAACCCGTGTTGGTTAGAGTGAACTCTACGTTAATTAATAATGATATTATCAGATTACTTACCAGTAAAGCAGATGATAGTTTTAGCAAGGTCTTTAAAATTATTAATGACCATGGTAAAGGTGCCGTTGTGTTTATCAATCAAGAAAATCAATCCTTTAATTTAATCAATAGATTACATGCTATTAAAGAACTACAAGAAGTAAATCAGGATCAAGTGCCAAAAATAAATTTAGATACGAAAGATTTTGGAATCGGAGCTCAAATACTACATGATATTAGCATTTCTAAATTAAGATTGATATCAAACGATACTCAAATTAAAAAACGTGTGGGTATTATAGGTTATGGATTAGAAATAGTTGATAATATAAGTTATTAATTAGAAGCCCCTAATTACTATTTTGTATTTTCGCTGTATGAGTTTCCTACGAAAAATATTGTACCCGTTTTCTGTATTGTATGGAGGAGTTACTTCAGCCAGAAATGTACTTTATAATAAAGACATCTTAAAAT
>JAJRPL010000082.1 GCA_024280815.1 Bacteroidota bacterium | reverse complement strand
GGCGACATAAATCTTATTTACATAATCTTTCTCTGTAATTGTATCTGCATTTTGATTGATTAATTTAAAATTAGCAATCTTATGATTAGAACGAATATGCTTCACACTTTCATCAACCAATTTCGGATTAACATCTGCAGGATTATAAACTGGTAATCGTTTTTTTGGAGTTAATAAAAAATAACCTATAACTACCATTACAATAAACAAAATAATCACTTTAGCAATGATAGAAAATGATTTTTTAAAGAACGATATATCCATAATATTTTATATATTTGTCAACTGCTTTTACACCCTAAATATTTTGTAAAGTTATCATTTATGAAAAGAATTTCACCCCTAATTCTATTGATTTTTTCTTTTTTTTCTTACGGTCAAAAAGAAATAAACATTCAAGACATCTACCTACAAGAAATAATTACCATTACAGAAGATGGAGACATTGTAAATAATGATACAAGAGATTCCACATCAAGAGAAATTGCAATCAATAAAATAACAGCTGAAAACCCTAATCAATCTAGTTTTTTAAAAACAACTATGATTTTGAATATGCTAAAATATAAATTAGGAGACGAAATTTACAACAACAGTATAGATACATACTTATTAGAATTGAATACTAAAAATGAAAAAGCATCTTTAAAAAGTTTTCAAACTAGCCTTGAAACCACTACTAATGAAGATTTATCCGGTTTTTTCAATGATTGGTTTGTTGGCTCAGGTTTTCCTTCTTACGAAGTTAGCTGGTTTCAGAATAAAAAAACAAAAGCAATTAGTATTACCGCAACACAAGAACAATCTAACACTTCAGTATCATTTTTTGAAATGCCTTTACCCATTAAAGTAAGTAATAAAAATGGTGAATCTCAAATTATTAGATTAGAATTAAGTGAAAATAAACAGAGTTTTAAAGGTAAGGTGTCTTTTGATATAGATTCTGTTGTCGTTGATCCAGAATTTCAATTGATTAGCAAAGACAATACTGTCAAAAATGGTGTTGACCAAGAAATATTAAACACTACTATTTCTTTATACCCAAACCCAGCCACAAACCACATCAATATACAAAACAACAGTGATGCTATTGTTGAAAAAGTATCATTTTTTGATATGTTAGGTAAATTGGTTTTTGAAGAAGACAATCCTCTTTTAGCTATTAATTTAAAACCTTTAAGTTTTGGTATTCATTTGGTTAAAATTGAAACTGATCAAGGTACTCTACACAAAACTATCTTAAAAGAAAAATAATAATCTAATTTCTTTCGTATTATATTAACAAATATTTCACGTTATCCAATTCTCATAAATTAGCTTTAAAAGCTTACATTTGCACGTTTCTAAAATAAAATTACAGAATAAATTATATGGACATAGTAATTAAAGTATCCCAATTTATATTAAGCTTATCTTTTTTGATAGTATTACACGAGCTTGGTCATTTCATTCCTGCAAAATTATTCAAGACTAGAGTTGAAAAATTTTATTTATTCTTTGATTATAAATTCTCACTTTTCAAGAAAACAATTGGAGAAACAACGTACGGTATTGGTTGGATACCACTTGGCGGATATGTAAAAATATCAGGTATGATTGATGAAAGTATGGACACAGAACAAATGAAAGAAGAGCCAAAGCCATGGGAATTCCGTTCTAAACCGGCATGGCAACGTTTAATTATTATGTTAGGTGGTGTTACTGTTAATTTTATTTTGGGAATATTAATCTACATCATGATTTTAAATGTTTGGGGAGAAGATTATGTAGCTACTACTGATGTTAAAAATGGATTTTCTGTACCTCAAATATTTGAAAAATATGGTTTTAAAGATGGAGATCAAATTTTAAAAGTAAATGGAAAAGAACCGTTTAATGTTCTATCTGTTAATAAAGAATTATTTTTAAGAGATGTGCAAAATATAGAAGTAAAACACCTAAGTGGTACAACAGAAAAGATTAATTTACCAGAAGACATTGGTTTAACAATGTGGACAAATGGCGTTATGGAACCTTTTTCTCCAAGAATTGAAGCCGTTTTAGATAGTATACTTCCGGACAAGCCTGCATTAAAATCTGGACTATTGAAAAACGATAAAATTATATCTGTTAATGGTAAACCAATTAAATATTGGGATGAATTTACAACTGTAATACAAGAAAATACAGACCGTAAAGAAATGCAATTTTCTTTACTTAGAAATGGAAATGAGATTACTATCAATGTCACACCTTCTGAAGATAATAAAATTGGTGTTTCACCGCTCATTACTTCTGATTTAGTAATATATAGCCATAAAAACTATTCTTTAGCTGAGAGTATCCCTAAAGGCACCTCAAAGGCTTATTGGACTTTACGTGATTATATTGCACAATTTAAATATGTGTTCACTAAAAAAGGAGCTACAGCTCTTGGTGGTTTTGGTACCATATTAAGCATTTTCCCTAATACTTGGGATTGGCATCGTTTCTGGGGCTTAACTGCATTCTTATCTATTATGTTAGCCTTTATGAACTTGTTACCAATTCCTGCTTTAGATGGAGGTCATGTAGTATTTACACTCTATGAAATAATTTCTGGTCGTAAACCAAGTGACAACTTTTTAGAAAAGGCTCAAATTGTAGGGTTTATATTCTTAATTACATTATTACTATATGCTAACGGTAATGATGTCTATAAATGGATTACAGGTAAATTTTAATTGTAAATAATTCCCTAGACTCTGCTTCAAGGTTAGTCAATTTCAAGAAATTTACTATTTGCCAACATACAACATCAAAAAAAACCTCATAGAAAACTATGAGGT
>JAJRPL010000081.1 GCA_024280815.1 Bacteroidota bacterium | reverse complement strand
TGAAAAGAAAAAGAATAGTATAAAAATAATTTTTTTCATTAATAATAAGGTGAAATCATTAGATAAACTACGACACCTGTTATGGCTACATACAGCCATAATGGGAATGTGAATTTTGCTATTTTTTTATGTTTTTCAAAATCATTTGTAATAGCTCTAACATAGGTAATCAATACAAATGGAATGACTATAATTGATAATAATATATGTGTTAGTAAAATAAAGAAATAGATATATTTTATGATGCCCTCACCTCCAAATTTTGTGGAATCTGAAGTCATGTGATAGAGAACATATAATGCTAAAAATAGCACAGAACAAAGTATGGCAGATTTCATTAATCGTTCATGAAGTATTCTTTTTTTGTTTTTAATTGCCCATACTGCCAGAATTAAAAGTAGAGCTGTAAATGCATTGATTGAGGCGTAAATAGGTGGTAGAAAGACAGGGATTTTTAAGTCAATTTTTACCATAAATAGTAAGGCTACTACAAGAGGGATTGCTATTGATAAAATTATTATAATAGTATTGTACTTTTTTTGTGACTGAATAGTTTTGGTCATCTAAAATTACTCATTTAACAATATGGCAATGTCTTCTTTTAACATTTGTACTTGTTTGGCGTCTAATCCGTCATAAAATTTTAACGGATTTTCATTCTCACCAGTGGTAATAGTTCTAGATCTTATAAACCCATCTTTATCAACCAAAGCAAACAATCCTGAATGTTCAAAACCACCTTCTGCTTCTTCGTTTTCACCAGCATAGAGTTTGAACCCTTTATTGGAAAATTCATAAATAACATCTTTGTTACCAGTTAAAAAATGCCAGTTTTTAACATCTGAATTATTTTCTTTTGCATATTTTTTTAAGGCCTCTACAGTGTCTCTTTTAGGATCAATAGTAACAGAAATCAAATTAAAATTAGGATTTCCATAAAATTCATCTTGAAGCTTAAGCATGCTTGTATGCATTTTAGGGCAAATGGTAGGGCAAGAGGCAAAGAAAAATTCTAATACATATACTTTACCTTTTAAAGTAGCATTGTTTATTAGCTTATTGTCTTGATTGGTTAGTTCAAAAGGGGTTACTTTTTCAAATTTTAATAATGACGGAGGTGATAATTTTTCAATAATCTTTGGTACAGCCCAAATACCAAAAATTAAAATGATAAAACTAACACCTATATATGATTTGTTTTTCATAAGTTTAATTTAGGTTTATTTTCACTCTTTCTAGTAAAACCTTGTGGCATTATTTCCTTTTTTAGAGGCACATTTATTTTGATTTAATAAATCCCTCTGTGGTAGTTTCATTTTTTTGATAATTCTTTTTTAATGCCAATCTATACTCAGCTATTAAAACTTTAACATCATCGACCATTTTATTATGGATCGGTGCAACCGTTTCTGCATTGTAACCGTACATTAATCCGTCATCCTCATCATCAGATCTTCCACGCAAGTTTCTGTTTTTATCAATGATAAAGGCATATTTAGAATAGCTATTTTTATCAATGTGATAAGAAGTATTTAAACTGTTAAATAGTTGAGAAATATTTTCAGGTGAGCCAAATGCAAATTTCCATTTTTGCATGTCAGTAATTGCACCCAATTGTTTTTTTAATGTTTTAGTCTCTGTTCCGTTAGGGAGGATAGCTACAAATTGAAAATCTTTAAATTTATAAAAATGCTTGTAAATTTTTTCATTAAGATTTAAGGCATTGTTTTTTACAAGATCTAAATCGTTTCCGAAAAAGCACAAAATGGTGATTTTACCATCTAGTGAAACCGATTTTAGGTCATCAGTTTTAAATTGTGTAATATCATTTACTTTTAGGGTAACTATAGAGAGCTTCGCAAAATTATTAGTGCCCGTTAGTAAAAGTATATAGAAGATTAAAGGTATAATAAACAATACAGATAATACCCAGAATTTTTTTGTTTTCAAAATTTCTAAATTTTGGTGGTGTAATACAAAATTACATTTCTTTTGTCTGAATTTTACCTTTTAGGTATAAAAAAGCGGCTCTTATAAATCGCTTTAGATATTGTTGTTGTTTTATCGGTAAAACCATTTTGTATACCTACCGCTGAAAACATCACCTATAAAGTTACCTTCTATAAGTACTAAGGTTGCTAAATAACAAATTAAGAAAACAGAAGTCCAGACAATAGCTCTGCGTAAGCCTGCTTTTTCTTGTTTTAAGTGCATGAAATACCAAGCAATCCCATAAGCTTTTACTAAGGTTAGTATTAAGAAAATCCAATTTAATGGGCTAGTTCCTAAAAATTTAGATAAATATAAAGCATCAGGTTTTGTAATCCCTAAAAAAACTTCAATGGCAGTAATTATTGAAAGAAAAATAAATACTCTCCAAATTAATCCTGCGTGTGATTCGTGTTCGTGTTCTTGAGTCATGATAATTTTTTAAACTAAATAGAAAAATGTAAATACAAATACCCAGACTAAATCGACAAAGTGCCAATATAGGCCTACTTTTTCAACCATTTCATAGCTACCTCTTTTTTCGTACGTACCTATGATTACATTAAAAAAGATTATGATGTTTATGATAATACCTGATAAAACGTGAAATCCGTGAAAACCGGTAATAAAGAAAAAGAAATCAGCAAATAATGTTTTGCCATATTCATTTATCTTAAGGTTTGCACCTTTAACAACACCAGCAGCATTTGCTAGAAACTGGTTGGCAGCTTCTCTTGATAGGATAGTTTTTTGTTTTGTTTCTGAGTTAATTTGTTCTGTTCTTAAACTGATATCAGGATTTGCTTTAAAGCTTTCAATAACTTCATTAACGGTATATGTGGCTGCAGCACTTGCGTTGTTCACAAACCAAAGTCCGTTACTTCTAGTATGATTCACTCTTTCGTCCTCTGAAGATTTATGAACAAAACTTTCTAAGGTAACTTGATGCCCTGAAGCATCAACAAATTGAGCTATTTGCCCATCTTTCATTAATAAAGAGCCATAAGTACCACCAATAAAATTTTTCCATTCCCAAGCTTGAGAACCTATAAAAATGAGGCCTCCAATAATGGTTAGTAACATGTATAGGGTTACTTTTCCTTTTTTAGTTGATGGCCGGCATCTACCGCTAAAACCATAGTTACAGAGGAGAAAATCAGGATAAAAGTCATGAATGCAACATAGTACATTGGATAGTGACCATGTATAAATGGAACATGAGTAAATACCTCATCTGCAATTGGCCAACTATCTAAAAATTTAAAACGCATTAGACCATACGCAGCTAAAAATCCTGAAAAAGTTAAGGCATCAGATACGATAAAGAACCACATCATCATTTTGCCATAACTAGCATCTAGAGGTTTTCTATTGCCTCCATCCCATGTGCCTTTGGCAGTATTTTCTGTAGCAATTGTTGCTTCCATAAAAAGTGTATCAGTTAAATTTGGTTAAATGTTCAGTCCGTTTAAGGTTTTTCAAAATCGGATGCTATGCAAAAATATAAAATTATATGACATACACAATTTTATTTATTACATCATGACAAAAATCATACTTTGATAAAATTACACTAATTTTTAGAAATTAGCAGGATTGAACTCTCTTTATTAGGTGATGAAATAGAAAAATAAAAATAGGAATATCCAAAGTATATCTACAAAATGCCAAAATATACCACCTAATTCTATTCCTAAAGTATTATTAGCTTTGTATTTATGATTTAAATGATTAAAAATTATTACCAGTAAAACTATAATTCCAACGGCTAAATGTAATAAATGAGCAAATGAAATCACGACCAATAATGATGATGATACTACGCTACCTTCACCTGTAAAATAGAGTCCAGCTTCTCTTAATTGATTAAACCCTTCAATTTGAAAAAAAACAAAACCTAAGGCTAGTACTAACGTACTTATTAGAAATAATGTTGTTTGTTGTCTGTTATCTTTTTGAATACTTTTTTTTGCTAATATAAATGTAATACTACTGAGTATTATTATTAAGGTGCTTATGTATAATGCTTGTGGTAGCTCAAAAGAAATCCAATCTTCCCTTTTACTGCTAATTACATACGCACTA
>JAJRPL010000080.1 GCA_024280815.1 Bacteroidota bacterium | reverse complement strand
TTAATGTTCCAAAAGGTACATTTCCTTTTTTTCCACCTGTAGTTAAATCACCTGAAATTTCTTTAAAAGTCACTCCTTTATCCATAGATCGCAATAATTTATTAGCTCCCATATATAAAATATCTTGATTGTGAGTGGATAGTAATATTGGGGTTTGCCAATTGTAACGATAAGGCAAATCACCTAATTCATGCATAGGATGGATGCTCAAACGTTTTTTAGTTTTTAAATTGTATCTATAATAATATCCAAATTGTGAGCCTGAATAAATTATACTATTTTCTCTATTGTCAATTTGTACTTGCATACCATCTCCCCAACCAATCATTTTATAAGGATAATTACCACTACTGTGCCAATTCTTAGATGCTGTATATGTGCTTGGACCGTACCAAACCCCATTATCTTGCAATCCGCCATAAACATTATAGGGTGTTGCATTGTCAACATTAACTGCATAAAACTGACCTACTGCCGGATTGTTATTTTTAATCCAGTTTTTTCCATCATCATAAGTAATGTTTACACCTCCGTCATTTCCATTGATGATATGACCTTTTTGTCTAGGGTTCAACCACAATGCTTGATGATCGCCATGTACATTTTCTTTGCCAATTGAAACAAAAGTTTTTCCTCCATCATTTGATTTTAATAAAGGTACACCTCCAATATAAATTTCATTTTCATTGGTTGAATTAACAGCGATTACTCCAAAATAATAACCATAAGAGTAATACAAATCATCTAAAAAGTCTTTATGTGTTTTTTTCCATGTTAACCCACCATCAACAGATTTATATACTTCTGCTCCAACAACTGGTGTATCAAACAATAACGAATTGGCATCTTCAAAATACGTTGCTAAATCAACAGGTTTAATTTCACCTTTTTTTATAGCTTTTTTAACTGATTTTGCCGTGTGTTTTTTATCAAATCCGTTGGCTGTTAAAAAGGTGTTTAATTTTTTATCATCTAGATTAGTAAAAGTAGTAACATCCATTGTTCTAAAATCTTCTTTTTGGAGCCCTTCAACTTTTTCTTTTTTATCCTCACTTCTTCTGTTTTGATTGTCTAACAAAGCATAAATAATTTCATCATTAAAAACTGCTAAACCAATACGTCCCACTCCATTATTTGATGGAAACCCATTATTTTTATCTGTTATTTTTGACCACGTATCACCACCATCAATACTTTTATAAATGGCTGAATCTTCACCATCTCCATCAAAATTCCATGCTTTTCTATTGCGTTCCCATGCTGAGGCAAACATGATTTTCGGATTTTCAGGTGAAACACTAATATCAATAACACCAGTATTTTTATCAATAAACAATGTGTTTTTACATGTCTTACCACCATCTTTGGTTTTAAAAATACCACGTTCATTATTTGGAGTGTATAGATGACCTATTACACCTACCACAACCTCATCTGGATTCTCTTTATTGAGAATCACTCTACCAATATGATGTGAGTCTGTAAGTCCTACATTTTCCCAAGTTTTGCCTTTATCAATACTTTTTAATAGTCCAATACCTGAATACGAAGAACGAGAAGAATTGCTTTCACCTGTACCTATCCAAATAGTTCCATTTTTCCAATCAACAGCAATATCACCCATATGTTGAGTCGGTGCATTTTCAGTGATTGCAGTAAAAGAAGTACCATTATTATTGGTGTACCACAAACCTCCAGAGGCATACCCCACATAAAACTGAGTTGGATTATCAGGATTCACGTCTAAATCTACCACACGCCCACTCATGATAGTTGGCCCTATATTGACAAACGGCACACTATCAATAATAGATTGTGAGATTACATTAAAATACAGTGTTAAAAAACTAAGAAAAAGGATTAATCTTTTCATATTTAAGGATTTGAATTTTAGTTGGTTCTCAAAGATATATGATTTTTTTTAGTTAGAATAAACTAACATTAAAATCATATAAATACTATTTAATCAAATTATCCAAAAATATAAATGATTTACTTTCTTTATTCAAAATTTTCAATCTTTTCAAAATAAAAAAAAGCAATAAACACTCATCTTTTTTCTGAAAAAACATTTAAAACGCCCTTTAGGTTTTCTTTAGATTTATAATTTACTATTGTATTACAAAACATCGATTACACCAAAAAAAGTCAACTAACAAAATAAAACTACTATGAATAAAATCAAACTTTTTTTTACACTTTTACTAATAAACATCATTTGGCAAAGCAATGCACAAACAATTCCATGGAGTAACGGTCCTCTTAAAGTAAGCAGTGACAAACATATGCTTCAACATGAAAATGGCAGCCCTTTTTTTTGGTTAGGAGATACCGCTTGGCTTTTAAGTAATAAATTAGATCAAACCGATGTAGATATTTATTTAGCGAATAGAGAAAATAAAAAGTTTAATGTTATTCAAATATCAATTGATCCTACTAGAAATAATACGAATAATCAAAGTCCATTCAATAATGGTTATGCTAATCCTAACGAAGCGTATTGGCAGCATGTAGATTATATTGTTACTAAAGCAGCAGAAAAGGGAATGTATATTGGGTTGTTGCCTACTTGGGGAGAAAGAATCACTAATGTATCAGATGCTCAAGTTTATGGAACTTGGATTGGAAATAGGTATAAGAACTCACCAAATATTATTTGGATAATAGGCGGAGATGATGATCCATCCAACAATATGGCAATGTGGGATGCATTGGCTGAATCTATAAAAGCAGTAGACAAAAACCATCTTATGACCTACCATCCAAGTGGCTATAGTAGTTCTGGACAATCGTTTCATAATAGATCTTGGTTAGATTTTAATATGTACCAATCAGGTCATAGTACTGCTTCTGTAACAAATACTGTTGCCACATTCGCAACTACAGATTACAATAGAACACCCACTAAACCTACAATAGACGGCGAACCAAGATATGAAACTATACAACGTAATTTTTATTTAGACTCTCCAGGCGAAAGGTTTGTGGCAAGTGACGTAAGAGAAGCTCTTTACAGACATCTTTTTGCAGGAACATTTGGAGTAACATATGGACATCATTCAATATGGCAATTTTATAAAGGAGGCAATGATTCATATTGCTGTGGAAAACCTATTAAAACTTGGACAAATGCTATAAATGATCCAGGAGCCAATCAAATGAAATTTCTTTCAAATCTAATGCATAGTCGCCCTATATTAAATAGGGTTCCAGACCAATCACTTCTTGCAGGAGCAAGTAATGGATCAGCAATAATTCAAGCCACAAAAGGAGTTCAATATGCTCTTATATATTTGCCCTCTGGAGAAGATGTAACCGTAAATATGAGTGTTTCACCTGGAAATAGTATTAAAGCTTGGTGGTACAACCCTAGAAATGGTAATGCTAGTGAAATAGGAGTTTTTGATGGTACCGGTACATCTACTTTTAATCCTCCAGGCAATGTTACTACAGACAATGACTGGGTGCTTGTTTTAGATGATGTAAATGCTGAGTATGGAGTGCCTGGAGTTGTTAACGGTAACACATTGGCTGTTATTGAACATGATAATAAACTTTTTAAGTTATATCCAAATCCCGTTAGCAATATTTTAAATGTTTTAGGAGAAAGCGAAATTAAATTAATTAGCATTTTTAACATTTAAGGGCAAGAAGTTAAAAAAATACAACCTGACGCTATAGAAACTACGATAAATATGAGTACCTTACCTGAAGGAATATACCTTGTAAAAATAAGCGTAAATGAAACAATTAAGTCTTTTAAAATAATTAAAAAATAATTTTAGTAAGGTTCACTTAATTTAATACGGTTTCTTTCAAGTTTACCTTTCTTTACTTTAACATGTATAGTATTTGATTTATACAACTAAACAACATTAACCTGTTAATAAAAATAAGCCTTTTCTAGTTTTCAGCATTGAATAAAATAGTACTTTTATTTTTTAAATTTTATCTGAAATCATTACCCATTCATGTACTTAATATTTGATACCGAAACTACTGGTTTACCAAAAAAATGGAAGGCTCCAATTAGCGATACTGACAATTGGCCTAGGTGTATTCAAATTGCATGGCAACTACATGATAAGTACGGTAAACTCATTGAAAGTCAAGACTATTTAATTCGCCCAGACGGATTTAACATCCCTTATGATGCTGAACAAATTCATGGTATTTCAACCGAACTGGCTCAAGAAAAAGGTGAAAGTTTAGAAAAAGTCTTACTTCTTTTTAACGAAGCCTTAGCTAAAACGACTTTTGTTATTGGTCAAAATGTAAAGTTTGACTTAAATATTATGGGTTGCGAGTTTTACAGAAAAGAAATTGAAACAAAACTCATTGACTTACCCATTTTAGATACTTGTACTGAAACTACAGCTTCTTTATGTCAAATTCCTGGTGGTAGGTATGGCAAATTTAAATTACCTACACTAACAGAATTACATCAATATTTATTCAATGCACCTTTTGCAGAAGCTCATAATGCAACTGCTGATGTTGAAGCTACTACACGATGCTTTTTTGAATTGATAAGAAAAAAATC
>JAJRPL010000079.1 GCA_024280815.1 Bacteroidota bacterium | reverse complement strand
TCTCAAGTTTATTTTTAACTTGATAGCAATTTTTATTGTTTTTATAATTGTATTATCTTCACAATCATGAGAAAAAACAACATCACCTGAATATCTGTTTTTTATTTCTATTTTCATATTTTTACCTGTTATTGTTAAATTTAAAGTACAATTTATATTAACATTAAAATATAAAAATGTAAACAATATTATTTATTAATTTAAAGTTTTTTACGATGATTGCTACACAAACTTTTATATCCATCTAGTGTATTCCATCCACACGTTGATTCTTCCCAACACTTATCAATTTCACAAACGCCAGTAATACTTTCTGTATCTTTGCATTTATGGCAAGCATACATCATTTCATCCGGTTCAAATGGATTTTGTGCAGATAATAATTGATTGTTGCATCCAGTAAAATTACATTGTCTGTTTGTGCATTTTATTTTTTCACTAATTATTTAATCCTCAAATTTAATAGATTTTAACTCTGAAAATCTTGCGTTATCTTTTTGTGGTCGTATTTGTATTGATTTTACTTTTCTAAAAAAATTATCATAATGTTCATTTAGTAATGAGTTCATATTTTGCACATTTATTCCTACAGAACCTAGTTGATAATAATCTTTTCTATTTTTGAACATTCTCATAATTAATCTTGAACTATTTTGCTTAGTAAATCCAGAGTGGTCGAGGCATAAATAATGATAATGTATGTTGTCATAGTTTTCATCCCAAAAACCCATTTTAATCATTTTTGTATCGTTTTTTTTGCTTAGGGCTATTTCAAAAGATAGCGATTCAACTTCATGAGTAGTAGTTTTTTTGTCTTGTTTTAAATTTGATTCGTCAACCTTAGTTAACATTTTGTATTTTCCAGAATCGTCAACATTTATGAACTTAGCACCACAATACTTGCATCGTGGAGAGCTTAAAATATTAACTTCTTCACAAACCAAACATATCTTTTTAGGTGCATCCCCTGGTTTTTTCTTTATTTTAGGAATTATTATTGATTTAAAATCGCCAAGTCTCTCGCAATTTGACCCATAATCGAGCAAGTAACCCACATGCTTTCTGTTGCATGGGCGAACTATGCGGCCTATCATCTGAATAAGTAATGCAGGGCTTGTAGTAGCTCTGGCTAAAACGCAACATTGCAAGCTACGGTAATCAAATCCTCTTGTAAAAATCTGGACATTAATAACATATCTACATCCATCGCCATCTTTTATCCACTTAATTATGTTTTTTCTATCAGATGCTGTTGTTTTATCGTTTACAATTCTTACTTGTTTTTTATCAACCCATAAGTCATAAATATGTTGTGCATTTTTTTGTGTTGACGTGAATATTAGTGCGGTTGATATTTTATTTGCAATAAACTTTTCTTGCATATCAATAACAGCTTCTTCACATATGCCATCAAATTTAACTCCAATATCTTCTTTGTTATAATCGGTTCCACTTTTCTTAACACCATCTAAATCAATAGTTACGCTATTGTTTAATGTAACAACATCAGATAAGTACTTTTCATCAATTAGCTTTGATATTCCAGGGTATATGCTTGTATCATATACCTTATGGGTGAATAATGGCTTACCTTTGTATGACACGTCATGTATCTCACCACCAGTATCGCCACGCCACGGAGTTCCTGTAAAACCTGCTATCAACATTTTAGGGTTTAATCTTAATAATGATTTTATTATTTTATTGTATGTACTCACTTTTTCATTATCGCCATCAACCTTAACAAGGTCGCATTCATCAATTAATAAAACATCAAAAGCCCCACTGGTTGCGCGTCTTGATACGAATGATGATGCCATTGCAATAACGGCTTTTCTGTTAACTTGGTATTTTTGTAATTGACCACAACATATCCCTATATCACTAGAATTATTAACATAGCCAACACATTCAGTGTAATTTTGTTCTACAAGTTCTTTTCTGGGGACTAATTGCAATACTCGCTTATTTTTGTTTAGCCCTTTATCTGTAAGATCAGCCATTATTAATGACTTCCCTAATCCTGTCATTACACTAGAATATGGAATTACCCCTTGTTTTTTATTCCATGATTCTATTGTTGCGTCTACTACCTCAAGTTGATAATATCGTAGGGTTTTTTTTATCATTCAAACATATATATATTTACATTAATTATTCATTTAGCCTTACCAAACCAAACAACGAACCATAGTCATATCATAAAACAT
Organism: Bacteroidota bacterium; assembly: GCA_024280815.1. Taxonomy (GTDB): domain Bacteria; phylum Bacteroidota; class Bacteroidia; order Flavobacteriales; family Flavobacteriaceae; genus Aureibaculum. The sequence continues at coordinate 16,294 of JAJRPL010000079.1, read as the reverse complement.
CATTAATGCATCGATTCTATTTTTTTTAATGATATAAGATATTCTTTTTTCTTTTTTATTAATTCTAGCAACTTTATTTTCATTACTTAATGATCTCATAGTGTTTTGTATCTGAGTTCGAGTGTAATTGTTAATATTCATAAGCTCATATATCATAGCTGGTTTATTTTTTTTAATTAAATAATCCATTACACTTTTCTTTCTTTCAATCATTTGTTTTGATGATGTTGTCATTTATTCCTCAATTGGTTTGTTTCTTTTGTGTTTATGTAATTTGTTACCATCGCAATACGGGCATCCACCATTATTATTACAACTTTTACTACTATGCTGTGGATTCCCATCACTAACTTTTTTGTCCCAATATTGTTTATTTGATAGTTGGCCTAATTTCATTTTTGGTCTTAGGTTTCTTTTTGTTCTGCTCATTAGTTATAACTTTGTTATTGATGTAACTATTATTTAATTTTTTACAAAATATTTTCTTTTAATCACACCATCACCTCAAAGTCAAAGTTTCATCACCACGCAAAAGCGCAATACCATCTAATTCACCACCTTCTTTTAAGAATTTTTTAATATCATTCTTTTTAGGTGTCCACGATTCAGGTTGATAATTAACTAATTCTTCCGGTAATTCACTTAAATTATAGTCATCTGGAATAAATGCAACTTCAATTCCTTTTCTTAGTGATAATGTTCCATATTTACCCTCTATTTTGTTTATTCCGTTATCCATCATTACGCCATGAATAAATGAATGTAAGTTTTTAAACTTATTTTCCGATGTTATTGCTCTTTTTTGGGTTGATCTTGCTACATTGCGCTTTGATTCAGCATCTTGTTTGTTTTCTAGTAATACATCTGATAAAAAAGAAAGCATGTTTTTTAATGAGTTGTTATTGCTCATTTGTTTAGACATTATTGCCTCAAACTTTTCTTGATAGTCGATTGATGTTTCATCCAAGAAAAACAACTCATCATCTAGTTTTTTTTGTTCTTCTGTTAAGTCTAATATTTTACCCATTATTTAATCCTATAATTTATATGATAAAAAACCCATCTAAACGATAAGGTTTTAACATTATATTTATTATGATCTGGCGATTTGCTGCCAGATATTCTAATACACCATTGGATTATAATCCTTACTTACTTTAACAAATATAATTAAGTTGGTATATTTGTTGTTTTAGTATTAGTTAAAATTAATGTTACCTAATAATAACATTTTAAAATAAAACGTCAAGTTTTAATTTGTTTTGTTTGTTTGTATATTCTACCTTATAACATCCAACACCCGCTTTTTCTGTTCCAGATACAAACATACACTTATAATTACTATTATCTGCTGGAATCCACTCTACAACCATTATATTCCACCCTGCGGCTTCGACATTATAACTTGATTTGTTCGGTTTTGTTGTTTTAAAAAATGTTGATAGTTTTCCCCATTTGCTATATTTATTGATTGGATGGGCTAATATTAATAGTAATCCACATATTGAAAATGCCAGGATAAATAAAATTAATGCTTTTTTTGATGATGTCATGTTATTACTCCAAACTATCTGTAAATATTTTTACATGGTCTTCATTGTAGTGTTCTTTTAAAAAATCAACCACATCACTTATATGAATATAATTACCATTAGCATATGAAACCATAAACGCATAAGTATCATCTAAATTATCTTGGTAAGTAGGGGTTAATCTTTTCATTACATTTTACTCTCGTTATTCCACGTCATTATGCATTAGTGTCATACCAAACAATTATGCAAACCATATTAATGATAATAATATTTTATTCATTTCAATTAATCCTAAATTTCAATGTTAAAAAAAACGCCCCAATAATTAAGGGCGTTTTTAATTTACTAAATGGTTTTGCCTAAGTCAAGTTTTAATCTAAAAAGAGATGTCATCATCATCAAACCCATCTTCAACTGGGCTTGGTGCGGATGGTGCAGCAGGGTCATTTTGAGCAAAATCAATTATTTTCTGGTCTTCAATAGCCGTGGTCATTGTATCTTTATTAAAGATAGATTTTACATTATTTCCCTGATTAACCATCTCTGATCCATCTTTATTAAACCCAGGAACCCAAACGCCTTGCTCATTTTTTACGTTTCTATGCATATTCCAGTAATTCATCTCAGCTACAAGTGAAGTGCCACATAACTCACGAATAAGAAAAGAATCGTTATCTAGTACTTTTTTAGCACCTACTTCTTTTAATTTTTTTAGAATGTTGCCACTTCCAAACTTGTCATAAGTTAGTAATGTTTCTCTGGCCTTATCTCGTTTTTTGCTATCGTCATCAAAAATATGCAATTTATGTGCTACTTGGTGGTCTTTAAAATAACCTTTATCTGTAACATGATGAATTATTTTTAGATGTTTGTTATTACCATAATCGTTTTCAGGCTCTATTGTAACTTCACAAACTGTTGTTGCAAGTCTTGTTCCCGTTGCAATTATTGTTTGCAAACCTGATGCACCTACGGCCTCATCTTTTGCTACAATATCATCATCTGATCTATCTGAAAAAAAGCTATCACTCATTTTTATTTCCTTTGTTTGTTGTTAAATTTTTGTTTTGTTTAATTCTTCTATTAATTTATCTGCAATCCTTACTGATATTTTAGTGTACTCTTTGTTTTTAGCACTTAAATCTGGGTTTGAAACTAACCCTTGTAATGCCGCTGATGCAAAATACTCTCGTTTTGTTATATTCCACCATAAGACAATGAAATATCTCCAACTTTTTCAATATTTGGGTGTATTTGATCGTCTGGTTTTGTGGTTAAGTGGTTCATTGTTTTCCCTCTTTTGGCCAACAGTATCAATGAATATTTTACGGCTAGATTCATCAATATTATCAGGGTCAATCACATAAGTGGTTTCAACCTCTGATTCATTAGCTGTTCTTACTTTTGCAAAAAATGTTGATGATGCTCTAGTATGTACTAACACTTCTGGTCTACTTCCTACCATTGCCACGGTAGTGCTACCGCCAAAACCACCTTTTTTCTTGCCTGTACGCGCTACAGATTGCATATATAAACAAACGTCAAGCCTTCTCCTTAGTAGTTCACAAACGTCACCATTATTAGATGATTGTAATGCAAAATCTATTATTTTAAATGAGTCGCCTGATTCTGTTTGGGTGTTTTTTTGTTGGCTATGAGTTATTAATATTACATTTAAATCTTTTTCTTGTAATGCGTCAATAGCAACTAATAACTTTTCAAAATAAGGTAATGCCATCGAGTAACCTTTATGAAAAGCATAATCACTAATTCCTGTTACTGGCTTTGGGTCTGCACCTCCTGTTGTGGGGTGTTTTTTCATAATATCAGCATAAACCATTGATTGAAAATAACCAAGGCTATCAAACACCACTGTTTTGCATATATTTGGGTTTTTTATGATATACCTAACCATTTCAAAAACTTGATCTATGTCTTTTGGTTTTGTTTTGAATTTTTTGACAGGTACATGATTAGCGCCTGATTCTAACGGTATAATCATTGGGTCTTCTGCATAACTTGATAGCCAAGTCTTTCCCGATCCGCCTGCACCATATATCCCCATGCAATACGGAGCATCAATATTGCCATCTACAATTTCAAATTGCATTTCACTCATTTATTTTTATCCTCATTTGATAAATTGATACCTTTGTTTTGTTTCATTAATGTATTTAATATATTTCTTTCTATATCCAAAGTAAGAATAATAGCATCGTCTATTTGAAACTGATGTTTATTCATAAGTCTTTCTAAGCTTTTAGCTTTTGCATCAACAACATAATTACCAATATCGCCAAGTAAACTTATAATATCTGGTGATAATTCGCGTAAAGATTCAATCGTTTTTTAATAACTGGCTTTAGATATTCTACACTATATAGTAAACTTAAATATTATTCAATACTTGTTTTTCTCATTATTTATTCCCTTTTATTAATTAAAAATAAAACTTAATTTATTATATATTGTATTTATTTTATTGCAAGGGTTATTTTATCTTTTTTTTATTAAAAATATAATCACAAACATCCATTCTCTTGTATGAAAAAGGAGTTGTATTGATTTTTTTCACATGACCATGTTTTACCATATTATTCAATAAACTATGTACATTATTTCCTAATCCAGTAGCAATTCTTATATCTGAAACTGTTTGAACATTATCCATGCTTTTAATATAATTTTCCAATATTAATCTTTTTTCACTTTTTATATAAACTCCTTTTTTGTTAATAATTTTCATCTTATATCGACAAGATCTACATTGATTTTCTCTTCTCCATAAATCTTTCATAAGATAAAAGCAATCTCTTTTTTTATCTTCTTTGCATCGCTGGCATATCATTTTTTTATTAAATTATTTATTTTTTTTATAAAATTCAAAGTTTATACATATAATTTTCCAATTATTCTAATATTACTATTTTAATTTTACTCATTTCTAAACCCTATCAAGCTCAATAAAACTATAACCAAAATCATTATTAAAGCTACTAATACAATTAACAGTTTTCCAATCATCATCATTAATCATAGGGAAATAAGTATTAGCATCAAATGATTTATGTATTTGTGTTAAATATATTTTTTTTGATAAATCAATAGTTTGTTCGTATATTTCAGAACCTCCTATGATAAATATATCACCAATAGTTACACTTTTTATAGCAGATTTTATTGATTGAAAGCAATTAACATCTTTTTTAATTTTATTAAGATAATTTATATCTCTTGATACAACTATATTTCTTCTATTAGGTAGTTTTTTGCATCCAATGCTTTCCCATGTTTTACGACCCATGATAATAGTTGAATGTATTGTTAATGATTTAAAGTGCTTTAAATCTTCTGGGAATTTCCCCCAAGGAATATCACCATTTAAGCCTATTTCATTGTTTGCGCCTATGGCGGCTATTATGTTTATTTGTGTCATTTTAACTAACTCCTTCACAAAAATCAATGGCCATCTGCTTTGCATCATCTAATGTTTCAGCAACCCATTCACCTTTTCCCCATTTATCAGGAAAAGGGGAAAAGCGTTGATTTACAGAAAAATATCTATCTGCACCTATAAATATAGTGTCATATGCAATAAGCCAACCTAGCGTACCATTTTCACGTGTCTGACAAGAACGCATTAATCTGTTTTTACATACCACTGTTTCTTCTTCACATTCCCGCCACAAATGAGGGTTTGAACAATCCCAAAAACTTAACATAGACTGTTCCATTTCTTCCTTACATGATGGATTAAAAGAACAATCATCTAGTTTAGTTAAGCTGCCAATCCCAAATCCGCAAATAGCCCTGTGCGACCATCCATACCATTTATTATGTTTTGGGCTAAATCCAAGGCCATGAGATAATTCTTCTGTTATTCCTCTATCAAGTAGGAATTTCATACCATCTTCTAGCCCTTCAAAAGTAATATAAGAATCATCAAACTTACTTAACCAGGACATAGGCACATCAATACCATTTATAGGTACAAATTTTAAATAAGCTACTTGTTGAAACCACTCTTTTATATTCATAATATTTTATTTGATTATTTTATTGTTTTCATTTATCTATACATCCTAGCTTTTTTACCCCTATGGTTTTTCTTGATGTTCATTCTTTCTATTAATGGCATAACCGTTATTACTCTATTATTAAAAATAACAAACGCACACCCACAAGGTGAAACTATATAATTATATTTGTTATTATCATAGCTATTTCCTGATGAACATTTAATTGATGATCGTTGTGATTTTGTGGCTGGCTTTGATAGCTTAAATTGCTCATCAAAGTCTATACCGATAAATCGTTCCTGCCATCTTTCAATGGCATGGTTTGTTTTTATAATATTCATTAATACAATCCTTCGCTAAATAACTCATTACCACTACCACCATTTATATCAATATCTAATGGTTGACCGCTATTTTTAGCTACAATTAAATATTCTTTTCTTGTCATGAATCCGACAAATTGATCTATAAAACCCTGGTAACCTTTTGATGGTTTTAATTTATCACGACCAATGGCATTGATTAAATTATTCATTAAATTGTCGTGATGTCATGCGCTAGCAATAATTAAATTACAATATCTATTTGCAGCGCAAACTACAATTCTAGTCCTTGGAGAATCTTTATATGTAAATGTCATATTACCACCTTTCATTTTTTCTAAAATAGGGTTTTAGTTTTATTAGTTTATCATTTTTACAAAATTTATTAAGCCTTAAATTAGCGTCATTTAATTGTTTTGCAAGATATTTAAAAGCAGCAATACATTCTTCATTAGAAAAAATACATTCTTCCTGTTATTTAATTTTTATCATTGACACAATAAAACATCACCCATATATTTGTATTTTTCACCTTCAATATAAGCGTAACTAAATGTTATAATTATCATATATACCAATGCTAATGTTGCTATGTAGTTTTTCATATTAATTATTTACAATATCATTCAAATCATTCCCACAAAACGGGCAAAAATAAAATACATCAAATCCTTACAAGATGATTTATTATAATAAAAAAACATAATAAAGTCAAATTATTTTATAAGATTATAAAAAGTTTTAAATTCATAAAATGTCATGCTATGAATGTTTCCACTATCACATTCAAACACTATTGCTTTACTACCATTTTTTTCAGTCGCACAACAAACGGTGACTATCTTTCCTGAAATATGTTTGTATTGTTGATTATTAACAGGTAATTTCATTACGACATTTCTTCCCATTCTCCGTAATATTCGTCAAACTCATATGCAATAAATAAACTTGCACTATCATTCACTATACTTATATCGTCTTGTAAAAATAATAACAAGTTTGATGCCGTTGATTCAGCCGCGTTTAATTCTTATATACTTGTAAACAACATAGACAATGATCTTTTCCTGTTGTTTTTTAGGTCTGGGTATATTGTTAGATTATAATTAAAGTTTTTCATAATAAAGTTCCTATTTTTATTCCTATTAATCCAATAATAAACACTAACAAACATTCAAGATTAATATTATCTTTTTCGTTTTTCAAATAATTATTGTGATACAAAATATCATCAATTGATTGTTTGGTATAATATTTACCTTTGTAAAATATAAATTTATTCATTATCTTGTTCCGATATTCCAATATCTTTTAATGCTGCCAATCTTGATTTAAACCAGATAACTTCCAAGATAATTGAGTCTGATTCATAACTAGCGTAATATTTATTTATTTTGCCTTTATCAGCAATAATGTGATATTTTCTTTCTTGTTTGTTTTCCCAATTAGGTTACAAACCATTATTAATATCATCAGCCAATTTATATAACCGATGACATTTACGATATGCTTTTGATGCTTTTTCCCATTGTTCTAATGTTTTAAATTCTATACCATGATCTCATGTAGACGGATGCTACTTTTTAAATTTAGGTTTAGCAAACCCTACATCTTCGTATTGAATACCTAACTGGCTTATTGCGTCAAGTGTATTGTCTGTTACTTATATTGTTTTCACTTATCATCACATGTATATTCACAAAAACTAATCATAGCCTCGTAATAGCAGCTAGAGTATATATACCCAGTAGATTGGCAAATAAAAATCTCTTGCTCAAGTATTATTGTTTGATCTTGGCTACATCTATAATTTTCTATCTTTAGTCGCGGGTCTATTATTTCACAACTGGATAGTAATATCAATAAAATTAATATCATCGTATCAAACCCTGGTGATATTTGTTTTTTATTGTTCATAATTCCAAATCATATCCGTACCAAGTATCAACAATATAACTATAATATCCCAATTTTGATAATTCACTTTTTTTATATATGCATCTATAGTATGAAAAAGGAATAAAACTTTCAATTCCGATATATGTTTTTATGTGGAACATATTAATAGTAAAGTATAATATTTTTATGTTTTTAATTTTTTGTTTTATTTTTTTTATCATTTCAAAATAACCTTATATCTTAATCTTAGTTCTATTTGTTTAATAGTTGTTTTTTCAAAAATATACTTGTTTATCAATCCAAGTCTTATTTTTTGGCCTAATAGTTGTGATTTTAATTGTAAAATATTTTTTTCACATATATTTTTAGCCACAAGTAGATCATCTAAATTTGTATGTTTTAAGTCGCTCATTTTATTCAACATCTATTTCATTTAAAATTCTTTTTGCTTGTTCTAAATCTTTAACTCTATTTTTATGAAATACCAATTCCTTTTCGGCATCTCTTTTTGCCTGGCTGACCCATTCATCATTATCGTCTTTCCAATGCCAGCTATAGTTCCAATCACTATTAATTAACTGGCTTAGTTTTTTATACGCTGTTATTTTTATTTCTTTGTCTCCACTATAAAACTCATCTCTAATTTTTTTATCATATTTTGCTTGAAGTGGTGTCATAATAGTATTGTTTTTTGTTGAAATGAATTGAAATTATACATTTTTTGGTTATAATATCAAGTCATTTTTACATAAAAATTTAATACATAATAAAAACATGTACTTAAAAAATATCATAATTTAATTAGAGTATATTAATGGGAATTAGCAACGACACTATATATAAAATAAGACAAAAATTAATATCAATACATCCAAAAAGTAACAATAAACTTATCATATCATCCCATTTAAAAGGATTAGATATCACTGGCTTTAAATTGTTTAGCGAATGGTGCAAAGACGATTTAAGTTATTGGGATAGTTGTACGCCTAGTATTGATGGTTATAGGGCTATTTTAAGGGGTGATTGTGATGACACAGTGCAGTCCCTTGATATGGCTCAGCATTTTTTAACTCTTTTAGATGAAGAAGAAGATAAGTTTACTTTTCAATATTTTGCTGATAATAACAAAGAAGCTAACATTTATCCTAAATGTTTTCACGACTCACTAGAAAATAGCTTTGATAAATTAGTTAAATTAAATAATCAAGGATACGGAATATTCATCACTGTTAATAAAACAGATGGTAAAGGCAGGCTATTAAATAATTGTGAGAAAATACGCGCTGTTTTTCAAGAAATAGATTACGGATTAAAAAAACAAAACCCGATCGAGCCTAGTTTTATTGTAGAAAGTAGCCCAGGTAAATATCATAATTATTTTGTCTGCGATGGTTTGTCTAAATATGAATATTCAGGTGTAATGCGTAGCATGATTGCTGAATATGGAAGTGATAAAAACGCAAAGGACTTAGTAAGGGTTTTGAGGTTGCCAGGATTCTTACATCAAAAAGACCCTAAAAAACCCCACTTAGTTAATATTTCACATGAATCTGGGTTACAGAGATATTCTAAAAAAATTATACTAAAAGAATTTCCTGTTTTAAAAGAGGAAAAAAAGGTATCTTTAAAATCAACTAATATAAGTATTATTGTTGATAATGAATCAGAACAAGTTTGCATTAATAGAATCATTGATATTATGCAAAAAACATCTACCGGCACTCGTCATGGCGGCAGACTAGGTGCGGCTAAGTTGGCTGGTGGGTTTGTTGGTGGTGGGTTTTTATCAGAACAAAAGGCAATGGATGTTTTAGTTCAGATAAGTGATTCTATAAGTGATTCTGGTAAAACAAGCAATTCTGAATATAAAACATTAATTGATGGTATGGAATATGGCAAAGCAGAACCCATCAATGATGTTTTTTTTAAACGTGAATATCAGAAGAAAGGTAATTTTGATAATATAGCACCTGAAATACAGGAATGGAATAGTAATTTATCGAAAAACATTGATTATATTATTCCATTTGATTGTGTTCAAAGAGACATACAATTATTGATATTATCCAGGTCTATGTACCCTCAGCCAGCTCTTGCTTATATAGCGGCGATGATAACCGTTGCTGCTTGTATTGGGCGTAATATATCTTATGATAACATTAAGGGTAACATGATGTTCATTGGCATGGCGGAAAGTGGAGAGGGCGAAGATTTCCCATTTAAGTATGTTAAAAAGATATTAAAAGCCGTTGGTATGGCGGATAGGGTTGAAGGCAGACCAGCATCAGGGGCGGCTTTTTTTGAGGCGTTAGAATCTAATAATTCTATGCTTTTGCATATTGATGAATATGGGCATTTTTTGAATGGTGTGAATGGAAGAGGTGCTAGTGTTTATGCAAAAGAAGTAGTAAGTGGACTGACTGAGTGTTATACATCAGCCAGTGATACTGTATACGGGAAGCGCACTAAAGGCGTAGATCCTATAAAAATAGATGAACCTAATATTTGTGTTTTTGGTATGAGTACAGAAGGTCAAATATTTAACGGATTGAGCAGTGGTGATGTAGCTGACGGGTCATTAGCAAGATATATGATGGTGTTCGGAGATATAGATATTATGCCGGTTAGAATAAATAATTACGATGATACCATTCCTGCCAATATTATTCAAAAATTACAATTTTTAATTAATGGTACAAAAATAGATTCTTTTCAATCGTCTAAAAATATAAGGGTAAGTGAAGAATACGCCAATGTTAAATTTGAATTATCTACCAATATTAAGGCAAAAAGTATAAAAAGCAAAAACCCTATGTTTAAGCCGTTTTACAATAGAATTGTAGTTAGGGCTACTCAGTCATCTCTTTTAGTTGATCGTTGCTCAGATGTTAATATATTGCGCTGGTTTGTTGATTTAGAGACGCAGTCTTGTGAAATGTTTGTTAAAAAGTTTTTACATCTTGGTGCTGATAATGAAAATGAGAAAATGGCAAAGCTTTTACAATCTAAAATCAAGGAATCTGGTAAGCGAGGGATTACACATAAAAAACTACATGCGTTAACTCGACAAGTAAATACGCTGCAACGTAAAATGATGCTAGATGAAATGATAGAGCACAATACAGTTTTTGTAAAAGAAGAAACTATAAAAGGTTCTCAAAAGAAAAGTAAGGTTTATTACTGGATAAAATAAGATAGTTTTATAATAAATAAATTATTAGCCGCTTTTTAGCGGCTTTTTTGTGTTTAGGGTAATTATAAAAACAACAAAAACATGCGTTTTACTTTTATTTTTACTTTTATTATTTGGGGATGTTTCTTTATAACCTACTGTTATATATAGTATAATTATTATTTTTTTTATTATTATATAATAAAAGTATAAAAGTAACACATTCTAAGTAGAAAACATAGAAATATATAAGCCATTGATTTTATTGAAAACGCGTATTTTATTTATTTAGATAGGAACACATGTTTTTTTGTTTTTTTTATGTTTTATTTTTAATATCATAAGCTTACATGTAATAATAAAAGTATTTAAAAAACATAGACGTGTATTTATTAATTATTTTGGCAATATTTCACTATTTTAAGCATAAAAAAACCAGCTTTGAATTAACTTAGCTGGTTTATGAGTGGTTGCTTAGGATTTTAACTTTTACCTATACTTTGACATATCATTTTTGTTATCGTTTAAACTATGGCATCTATGTTGCGTTATTTTGTACTAATAGCGTATCTTTATGGTTGTTATGTATGAGCCATCTTCTTTTAGCCATTCTGGGATGTTTTCTTTAGCTTCTTTTTTGGTGTCGAATATGTTTGAACATTCATCACAAGCATAAATATTAATCCAGCCTTTTGTTTTTGGTTTTTTCTTTTTAGGACTATATACCATGAATAATTTTAGATCATCTATACAAGGATGAATACCACTTCTAATCCAGTTACAAAACTCTCCATCAGTAAAACAACCAAATATAGGAAAGTAAGAAATATTACTGCGATAGCTTAATTCTTTTACTTCATAACCATTGCTAGTGACGAACTTATTTTTCTTATTTTTAAGTTGATTTACATTAAAATGCAAAACCTTAATGCCACAATCTAGTATAATTACATTTTTATTTTCTTTTTTATTCATTTTATCCTCACTTTTTTAAAAAATTAAAACATTTAATTGATAATCGTTTTTTTATCATTATTCCAAAACATCTCACAATCATCAGTACCAGCACCATCAATACTATATTTCATATCTAAAAAATATGATTGTCTATACGGATTTACAAAAGCGGTAAATCTATAGCATTTATCTTTTAATGGACATTTTATATCTTTGCACATTGTTATATCTGACATCTAACCAGCCCCCAAAGCAAAAACAAAAAACACAATAATAAAAACAAGGGTAATTATGTCTTGCGCCGTATTGTTTATGGTGTCTATAATTGATGATTCTTCATTATAAGGGTTGTTTTTTGAGGTCATGTTTTTACAATCAATCATTGCTATTCTCCGTTGTTGTATTATTTTCTTAAGTTATAATTATTTTATCAATTATGGTATTGTTAGTCAAGTTTTATTTTAAATTAATTTATTTTAAAAAAAAGGTTGATTTTTGTTTTTAATTCAGATAATATTGCTGATAGAGATATTTATTTTAAAAGAGAGGAAATAAATATGGGATTAATATTAAAAGAAAAAAATAACAATGATGGGTTAGTTTTATTTAAAGATATGAATGTGGGTGATATTGGAATTATTATTGTTGATAATGATCGTTGTTATAACGGAAAATGCGTCATAAGAGCATCACAAATAGTAATTGATTTAGATAATGGAGTGTCCTGGAGTAAATTAGATAAAAACATCATAAAAGTAAAAATACTACCAAAATGTACGGAATTTATTATTAATTAGACATGTAATTGATTAGTTTATTGTGCTTTAAAAAATTATTGTAGTATAATAAAATAACAATCATAATTTAATTATCTTGTTAAACATATAAACATATAAATTAAAAAAACAAACATATTAATATATTATGACTTGTAGAATATCAGGATAGCCCGCCTGTTAAAAAATGGGCTTTTTATAATGGGTGGGGTGACAGAGCGGTTAAATGTACCTAATATTTAGGCGATAAAAATGGATGCATGACGTATACTAGTTAAACGTACTTTTATCATATGATGTTAGAATCATTCCCCGACCCACATATTTTAAATTTAAAGTTTCTGCTGCTTATAGATGACATGACTTTATGGTCTTTAAACAAGCAATCCCTTATGATAAAAGCTAACTAAGGGCGTTGAGCAAATAACGTAATGAGATAGACGCTAGACTAAGAGACTATTTGCAATCTAGCATAATTTTTTACATAGCCATCAAATTAGATGGAATTTTTTTTTTGATTAATTTTAGGTTTCACATAAAAATAATAGTTTGACACAAACATATAAAAGTGATAAATTATTACGATCAATTCATAAATAAGGTAACTACTAATGTCAATTATAAATAAAATAAAATTCTTTAAAAATATAAAAAATATATTAGTTTTTAGATCAAAATACGATAATGTTTGTGATGAGTTGGATTATAAGAATTTAGAAATTAGTAGATGCAATGATTCATTATTTGCAATACAAAAAAACAATATTGCGATTAATAATTCACTAGCAGATAAATATATGGAGATAGAAAAATTAAAAAAAATATTAATTTATTTATGTAAATTAGGTTGTGCGTTTGTTTTGGTAATTGGATATTTATTAACAATTATATTAATTTAAAAAGGATGTTATTTTGTCAATAGAAGATGATATTTTATTAATGTTAATTGAAGAAAAAGAGCCGTTATATGTAGGTGAATTTGCAGCTGTTTTGGAAATAAATAGATTTTCAGTTAAAAAAACATTAGATAAATTGATAAGAGAAAAGATAGTTTTCTTTAAAAAAACTAAGGATAATCGTGGTGGGGTTTATGGATTGATGTAGTTTGTTTATGAATTATTATAAATAACAAATAATTTTAATTTAAAAGGTAATTTTTATATGGAATACAATGATTTTATAAAAAAAAATTAGAATCAATTTCACCATCAGGATTAAATGTAGAAACTAAAACAAAAGGGTTGTTTCCACATCAACGTGATCTAGTTAATTGGGCTTTAAAACGTGGCAGGTGTGCTATATTTGCGGCTACAGGACTCGGAAAAACAATAATACAATTGTCATGGGCTGACACTATACACAAAGAATTAGGTGGTAAAATACTAATATTGTGTCCATTAGCAATATCACAACAAACAGTACAAGAAGGGGTTAATTTTGGTATTAATGTTAATTATGTAAAGGAAAACGAAGAAATAAAAGACGGAATAAATATAACAAATTATGATAGATTGCATTTGTTTGATTGCAGTCAATTTATAGCTGTTGTTTTAGATGAAAGCTCTATTATAAAAAACTTTCAATCTAAAACATTAAAAATATTACTTTCTGAATTTAGTAAAACACCATATAAGCTATGTTGCACAGCCACCCCAAGCCCAAATGATTTTACTGAGCTAGGAACCCATGCTGAATTTTTAGAGATAAGATCACATTCTGAAATGTTAGCTGAGTTTTTTATTAATGATATGAAGTTAGCTAATAAATGGAGATTAAAAGGGCATTGCAAGTATATATTTTGGAAATGGGTATCATCGTGGGGTGCATTAATTAGAAACCCTAGTGAATTAGGTTATGATGGTTCAACGTATGATTTACCGCAATTAAATGTGATTCAGCACGTTATTAAAACAATACCAAAAGAAGGCCAAATATTTGCCAATCAATCGTCGACATTAATGGATAGAAAAAGGGCAAGAAGAGAATCTATTAATGAAAGAGTAAATATTTGCGCTGATATGATAAACAATGTAGGCGGTACATGGTTGGTTTGGTGTGAATTAAATAGTGAGTCAGAATTACTAACAAAATTAATTGATGGTGCGGTTGAAGTTAAAGGGTCACACAAACCTGAAATAAAAGAAGAAAGATTGTTAGGTTTTTGTCATGGGGATGTAAAAATATTAGTTTCTAAGCCAAAAATAGCAGGTTTTGGCTTGAATATGCAAAGGTGCCATAATATGGCTTTTGTTGGAGTAACAGACTCATTTGAGTCATATTATCAGTCTGTTAGGCGTTGCTGGAGGTTTGGGCAAAAAGAACAAGTAAATGTTCATGTTTTTTCAGCAGATACTGAAGGTGCAGTAGTAGATAATTTAAAAATAAAAGAAAAAAATGCAAAATTGATGGCTGATGAATTATCATCAATGTTGAGTGAATCTATACAAATGGAAATACTTGGAACCAGAAAAGAATCTAATAGTTATATTCCAGAAAATCAAATAGAATTGCCAGTTTTTTAATTAATGTAAAATTAAGAGAAAAATTAAATAATTTATTTTTATTATGTAAACCATGTAACTTATAGTTATATAGTAAATAGAGTGTAAACAAATAATTTATAAACCAGGTATAAAAATGAGCGCAGTATTAAATCAAGAAGTAAAAGATAACTATGCCATGTATAACGGTGATAGCTGTGAAGTGTTGAAAATGTTAGAAACAAATAGCATTGATTATTCAATTTTTAGTCCTCCTTTTTGTGGGCTATATGTATATTCTAACTCACCAAGAGATTTAGGTAATTGTAGAGATTATGATGATTTTTTTACTCATTTTGATTTTATAATTAAAGAATTACAAAGAGTTTTAAAGCCAGGTAGAAACCTATCGTTCCATTGTATGTTATTACCTACAAGCAAAACAAAAGATGGTTTTATTGGGTTACGAGATTTTAGAGGAGATTTAATTAGGGCTTTTCAAAAACATGGGTTTATTTTTCATTCAGAAGTAACTATATGGAAAGACCCTGTTATTGCAATGCAAAGAACAAAAGCGTTAGGTTTGTTGCATAAAACAGTTCGCAATAATTCCACAATGGCCAGGCAAGGAATACCAGATTATCTTGTGACAATGAGAAATTCAGGAGAAAATGGAGAAAAGGTAATTCATGATCCAAAAGAATACCCTGTACAAAAATGGCAAAACGTAGCAAGCCCAATATGGAGTGATATTGTTCCTGGAGACACATTACAACATAGATCGGCTAAAGATGATGCAGATGAACGTCATATATGCCCATTACAATTAAAAGTAATAGAACGTGCTATAGAATTATGGACAAACCCAAAAGAAGTAGTATTGTCGCCATTTACAGGAATTGGCAGCGAAGGTTATGTATCTTTACAAATGAATAGAAAATTTGTAGGAATTGAGCTGAAAGAGAGTTATTATATTCAATCAGTTAAAGATTTAGAAAACGCTAAAAGTGTTAATTTAGATATTTTTGAGGAAAACAACAATGATTAAAACACAAAACCTATCATCAACATTAAACGTATTATACCCAGCAGTACAAGGTAATAAAATAATGCCCATATTATCTTGTATA
>JAJRPL010000078.1 GCA_024280815.1 Bacteroidota bacterium | reverse complement strand
TTTGTAATATTTAGAAACTTTTTATCCTCTAGTTTTAATACCTTAAAATTAATAGGAATCGAAATTTTTAATTCTTCCAAATAACTAGATTGAGATTCTAGTGTAATTCCTAAAGTTTTTATTGAATCCTTTTGATTTTGGCTAATTATATCTGGCAATATCTTTTTACAATGGTCACAACTGGGAGAGAAGAAAAATAGCCTATTGTATTGATTGATATTGTTTTCATTAAGTTGTAATTCCTTTACATGCTTCCCAATAGCTTTATATGCGTATTTTTTGAGATGAGAATTGTTGAGTTGATAACTAAAAATTACTAAAAATATAGAAGTTATAAACATAAGTATACGAGGAACCCATTTTTTTGTTTTGGAATAAATTGAGAGGCGTATTTTCCAAAAATAAGAGCTAATATTAATGTTGTATTTTTTATTGCAAAACCTAAAAAGGAAGAAGGATTCAAAATATCAAAAACACCAAAACAACCGCAAGAATTGATATGAAGTATAAAATGTCCATAAACAAAGAATGCACTTAAAATGAGTACAAATATCAACGAAATTTTAAGTATATTTTTTATTAAGAGCAAGAAAATAAAGCAAAAAGCTATAATAAACTCAATAATTATAACAATAAATGCAACAATTTCAGGAAATCCATACTGCATAATATTTTCCTGAAAATTAGAGATATCTAAAAATTTTCCAAGTGCTGATAGTAAAAATAAACTACCTAGTATTGGGAAAATTATAATGCTAATTTTTTTTAAGACTGTATTTTCCATTTTTATGGTAATTAGATAATTCTATTTTGTTATACTAAAATATTTTTTAGCATAAACTCTTCATAAATAGTAGGTTTAATACTTGACAGTTTATTGTTCTTCAGTGCTTTTGCAATGATGTTGTCTATAGGGAATATTCTATAGTCATTCAAGTCGAAAATATAATTGGAGTCTCCTAACCTAAAAAGAGTATACCTTTTTGTATTAAATTTATGTGCAGTTGAAGTGTTTTTTTTGTAGGGTGTGGTATAATTTCTTTTAAACCATTTATGAATATACATCCAAGCTCCCCATTGCATAGGGTCTTTAAGCATTTCTTTTTCAAAGAGAAGGTAGGTTTGTTCTATTGATTTAATAGCAAACTCTTTTCTGTCAACAAAATCACTAATTTTTAGTTCTGGTTTAAAAGTAAAAGTGTTAATATCATTTTTATCCCTTAATGCTATTGAAGGAATAATCATAGCTTCAAGCATTGCTGCTAATTTTCCAACTCCATTTTTTACATAAAGATGACGCTTTAAAAATTTTATAGGAATGTATCCTTTTGTAAAAGACTCTCTATCGTTGTCTACACTCAAGTTACCATCTAAATAAACGGTCATTACATATCCTTGTGTTATATATTCTTTGAGTTTAAAAATTGAAGTTCTATCCATTACATTTAAAATAACGAAATCTGAATTTTCGGTACCTTTTATCTGAGGCACTACTTTTTCAAATATATCATCAACAAGTTGTTGAAAAGCTCCTTTTATATCATCAATTATTACGACTACTTTATGTCCTAATTCATATAATATTGAATTTAGTAATCTAAATGAGCCAAAATGAAAAGAAGTAAATATAAGGGGGATAGGTTGATTTGTATTTGATAAGTCTACGGAGCTATTGTTGGTAATTGTTGTTTTTTTTAAATAATCCATATCATATTGCTCAACTGTTGAAGCCCATTCATAATATCTAAACTTTTTGAATAATTCAGAATAGTCAGACATGTGAATCTCGGGTAAAAAACGTTTTAAGTGTGCACTAAAAATAGCAAAATGATAACTGTTAAGATCAATCTCCTTTTTGGAAGGCTTGTTTAACTTTCTTTTAAGGCGTTTTTTTTCTTTTACTAAATTCATGATTTTTATTAATTTTTATGGCATAAATTAAAGATCCTAATAAGAGTATAGGTATGATGGAAGTATACCAGTCTGTAGTATTTAAGGCTTTAAGTGTTTTATAAAATGGAATTATTTGAGTTGATGCTAAATATAGCATAGCGATGACAAAACTAAGTTTTAACAAGGTATAAAGTAGTACTCCAATTTTATCATTGGGTATTTTTAATAGTAATAGACCTTTTAGAATTCTATTTGATTTACGCATCAAATCATTTTCTCCTAATAAATCAGAAACAATCCAATATCCATCAAATTTTAAAAAGGGATTTAAATTAAAAAAAAGAATAGTAAAGTTTGTGTAAAAAATAGCATTTAGCAATCCGTTGTTTTCGATATTAATGGATAAAAAGTATAATAATGCCCCTACAATTAACTGAACGTATATTCCAGAAAGATTAATAAGGGTTCTTTGTTGCTTATTTAAAGTCCATGCTTCACCTAGATCTATATAAAAAACAGGAAAAATCAGGTAGATTCCAAAACCTATTTCAGGTGTTTTAATACCAAAACTCCTTGCCGCTATTGAATGTCCTAGCTCATGTAAGAATACAATTATAAGTATTAAACCGTAAATATGCATCCAATTATATTGTGATGAAAGGGTAGTGTTAAGGTTGTTAAAAGCATAGGTATTAAGAAAAAGTGTTAAAAAGAAAAGTGTATAAAACACTTTTTTTTTAAATAACATTTTAGTTAAGGCGGGAAAATGAAGTTTATCAGGGTTTAAAACTTTAAACACTTTTACCAAAAATGAACTTTTTTTCGAAAACAGTGAATGATCAATTTTACTAATTATATTTAATATTTCATCTTTTTGAATGTTTAAATTGTGTTTTTGGTTTATAGTTTGAGTAATGTC
>JAJRPL010000077.1 GCA_024280815.1 Bacteroidota bacterium | reverse complement strand
GGCTCAACTACAGAAAAATTAAGTCAGTTGAAAGTTATGCTGCAAAACTCCGACGAAGGAACACAAGGCATAACTGAATTAGAATTTGTAATCAACAATATAGCAGAACTTGGTTTACAATCTGCTAAGTTAGAGCTTGATGTAACCTTAGCAAGAGGTCTAAATTATTATACAGGAGCCATTTTTGAAGTGCAAACTGAAAAAGTAAAAATAGGTTCTATTGGTGGTGGTGGAAGGTATGATGATTTGACGGACGTTTTCGGGTTAAAAGGTGTTGGTGGAGTTGGAATTTCCTTTGGTTTAGATCGGATTTATATCGTTTTAGAAGAATTAGGACTGTTTACTAAAGTGGCTTTACCGAAACCAAAAGTGGTATTTTTAAATTATGATGAGGCGAAAGTAATTTCTATTTTAAAAGCCATAAAAACATTGAGAGAAAACAATATTAAGTGTGAGTTGTATCCTGATGTGGCTCAAAGTAACAAACAACAGCAAAAACAATGGAAATATGTGGTCAGTAGAAAAATTGAATATGCAGTAACTAATATTGAACAAGATATTTTTACATTAAAAAATATAAATAGTGGTCAACAACAAGAATGTAAGTTGTTTGAGCTAGTAAAAACGCTACAAAAATTGTAATTTTGTAAAAAATAAAAAAATGTTCGAAGGTAAAAACGTAAAATGTATGGAAGATGAATTAGGCGATGATCATATTGCAACATCGGCTAATAACCCAGTGCGTGATGATGCTTTTGCAATTTCTGATGATAAAAAAATACAAGCTATTGAAGAAGATGTAGCACGTATTTTGCATACCTTGGGTATGGATTTATCAGATGATAGCTTGAAAGGTACACCGCGTAGAGTGGCTAAGATGTTTGTCAACGAAATTTTTGGCGGATTGAATCCTGAAAAAAAACCAAAGCTTTCTACTTTTGATAATAATTATAAGTATGGTGAAATGTTGGTAGAAAAAAATATTACGTTGTATTCTACCTGCGAACATCATTTATTACCGATTATTGGCAAAGCTCATGTCGCTTATATTTCTAAAGGAAACGTAATTGGCTTGTCAAAAATGAATCGTATTGTTGATTATTACGCTAAGCGTCCGCAAGTACAAGAACGTTTGACCATGCAAATTGTACAAGAACTACAAAAAGTATTAGGGACTGATGATGTGGCTTGTGTGATAGATGCCAAACACTTATGTGTAAATTCTCGCGGTATTCGTGACATTGCCAGTAGTACCGTAACTTCAGAATTTGGAGGAAAATTTAAAGACAATGCTATAAAACGTGAGTTTTTAGATTATATTAACCTAGAAACTGATTTTGAATAGCCCATCCCTAACCCTTCCCAAAAGGAAGATAATCTAGATGTTTATTAAGTTGATTTTCCCCTTCGGGGAAATGTCCGAAGGACAAAGGGGATTTACAAATTACTTAAAAATTCCATAGTATCTACACCATCAGCATAATCAGTTAGTGTAGGATGTTGTGTTTCTCCAAATTTCACAGAATTTTCTAAACTATTACTGACTATACACTGAATTTGTTCTTCGTCTCGTTTAAATTGTTCTTGTAAGACGGACAAATCATCATAATATTCATAAAACAGAGTCGCAATGGGTGAGGCATAGCTTGGGTCTTCCTTTAGCATTAAGAATCCGTTTTCTATGAGTTTAAACTCACTCATTAAATAGACAGCCTTATTATAATCGTAATTGTTTTCGTATTTTTTATAATTGATGATGTCTTTATAATTGTAAATAGCTTTAAAAAGTAAGTCAAAGTCATACCCTCTAGGTACAAATATTTTTGATACACTTCTGCACCCCAAACCAAAGTACCTAAAAATATCTTCACCTAAGTTTTTTAATTCTTCAGTACTTTCATTTCCAGTAAGTACCGCAAGGCTATTTCTATTATTTCTAATAATATGTGGGTATTTGCCAAAATAATATTCAAAATAACGAGCGGTATTGTTACTTCCTGTAGCTATAGTCGCATTGAAATTTTCTAATTTACCTTCACTAAAGTTGATATATCCTTTAAAGTCAGGCTCAACATATTCTAAATATTTAGCAATTAACGGTAAGAAATGTTTGTCGCTTGATGATTGTTTTATTAAGATTTTATGTCCAGACATCAATACGGTTAAGAAATCATGAAACCCAACTAGAGGAATGTTTCCAGCCATAATCACAGCAACAGTTTTAGGACTATCATTAGTTAAGTCATAAGAAGAAACCCATTCACTCAAGGCTTGTTGATTCAATAATTCAGACCAATTTTTGAAAGTAAATACGACATGATCTAAGGTAAACCAACTATTGGCTTCTCTAGCATGTTTTAATTGAAGTTTAAAACCATCAAAAAATAAATCATTAAAAGGGATAGTCTCATTTTTTTCAAATTCCTTTTGAGAGAATTGATTTAAAAAATCTCCTAATTTGGTAAAAGCATTAATACGTTGTTCTAGTGTCATTAATATTTCTTTACTCCCTATTTTTTTTAAGGATAGTTTCGTAAGTTTGCAGTCACAAATTTAACCTAAAAAAACAAATGGCAATTATAATAACCGATGAATGTATAAATTGTGGTGCTTGTGAGCCTGAATGCCCAAATACTGCAATCTATGAAGGAGCTGAAGATTGGCGTTATAAAGACGGTACTTCTTTAGAAGGTAAAGTGGTTTTAAATAATGGTAATACTGTTGATGCTGATGAAGAACAAGAACCCGTTAGTGATGAATTATATTTTATTGTACCTGATAAATGTACTGAATGTAAAGGTTTTCATGACGAACCACAATGTGCTGCAGTGTGTCCTGTAGATTGTTGTATACCCGATGATGAACATGTTGAAACTGAAGAAGAGTTGTTAGAAAAACAACGCTTTATGCATCCTGAATAAAGAATAATCATAATAACAATACGAATCCTAGAAGTTAAATTTTAGGATTTTTTTTATAGATTAATTTCAATAAGTAAATAGTATATTTGCATCTCAAATTTTAAAAATATGAAGGCCGGAATTGTAGGATTACCAAATGTTGGAAAATCAACATTATTTAACTGTTTGTCAAATGCTAAGGCACAAAGTGCAAATTTTCCATTTTGTACCATTGAACCTAATGTAGGTGTGGTTAATGTACCTGATGAACGTTTAGAGAAATTGGCAGAAATAGTTAATCCTGAAAAAGTACAACCTGCCGTTGTTGAAATTGTAGATATTGCTGGTTTGGTAAAAGGAGCAAGCAAAGGAGAAGGCTTAGGAAATAAATTTTTAGCAAATATTAGAGAAACGGATGCTATTATTCATGTTCTACGTTGTTTTGATAATGATAATATTGTACATGTAGAAACCACTATTGATCCGGTACGTGATAAAGAAATAATCGATTTTGAATTACAAATAAAAGATTTAGAAGCAGTAGATAAAAGATTGGAGCGTGTTAAAAAAGCATCAAGAACAGGCGATAAAGAAGCTCAAAAAGAGTTTGATGTATTGTCTAAAGTAAAAGCAGCTTTAGAAAGTGCGACTTCTGTTAGAGCAATAGATTTGACTGATAAAGAAAGAGAAGCTTATATAAAACCTTTACAGTTGTTAACAGACAAACCAGTATTGTATTTATGTAATGTTGATGATAATTCAGCAGTAAGTGGTAATGCTCATGTTGAAGCAGTTAGAGCAGCTATAAAAGACGAAAATGCCGAATTATTAATTCTTGCCGTTGGTACGGAAGCAGATATCAATGAGTTGGAAGATTATGAAGAAAAACAATTGTTTTTAGAAGATATTGGCTTAACTGAACCTGGTGCTTCGAAATTAATTAGAGCAGCTTATAAATTGCTAAATTTACAAACTTATTTTACCGCTGGTGTAAAAGAGGTTAGAGCTTGGACCATTCATATTGGTGATACAGCACCTCAAGCTGC
>JAJRPL010000076.1 GCA_024280815.1 Bacteroidota bacterium | reverse complement strand
TAATCCTTTTGGAATTTTATTTCGTAGAATAATGCCTTTAACACGTTCCATGATATAGAAAGGTGCACCAACTATTGTTTCGTCTTCACAGAAAATAATAGGTTTCGGAATTTTAGAATAAACTGGCTCTAACAAGCTCAAAACCTTAAACTCTCTACTCATATCATGAGCAGATTTTATATTGGCACCCAAAGGTGGTTTACGCAATACAAATTCTTGTTTGGGAGTTGTAATTAGATAGGTAAGATTAGAAAACCCTCCAGGAAACTGTTTGATATTAATTACATCAGAAAAATCAGGTAAATTACTGGTCAAATATGCCAGTAATTTTTGCGTATCGAGCTCCTCTCCTTGACGGATATCAACTGCCTTATCTATAGGTTTATTCATTTATTTTTTAATATCTAAACCGTAATTTTTTAAAATTTTTCCAGCTAAAGCCGTTTTATGTACTTCATCTGGGCCATCATAAATTCTAGCACCTCGTTCATGTCTGTACCAAAATGAAAGGATAATATCATCTGTTATTCCTAATGCACCATGTACCTGAATGGCTCTATCTAAAACATTCATTAGCACATTTGCCACATAAAATTTAATGGTAGAAATTTCCATTCTAGCTTCTTTAGCCCCAACTTCGTCAATTTTTTGTGCGGTATGTAACACCATATATCTTGAAGCATTTATTTCAGCTCTACTTTCAGCAATCCAATTTTGAATGGTTTGTTTGTGTCCTAATTTTACACCTTCACTTAATTGCCTGGTTGCAGCTCTTTTACACATCAAATCAAAAGCACGTTCACAAATACCAATCCATCGCATACAATGGTGAATTCTACCTGGTCCTAAACGTTGTTGAGCCAATTTAAACCCTTCACCTTCATTACCAATCAAGTTTTTTATAGGTACTTTACAATCTTTATATTCAATTTCAGCATGACTAAAATACCCATTATTTTCTTCGCCCATAATTGAAATATTACGTGTCAAATGAAAGCCTTCTGTATTAGTAGGGACAATAATCATACTCGCTTTTTGATACGGACTTTCAGCTTCAGGATTTGTATTTGCCATCACAATGGCAAAATCTGCACCATCAGCAGCGGTTGTAAACCATTTATGACCATTTATGATATAATTATCACCCTCTTTTACAGCTGTAGTAGCCATCATTACCGGATTAGAACCCGCAAATTCAGGTTCTGTCATAGAAAAGCAACTGTGTGTTTTTCCTTGTATTAGGGGTTCTAAAAAAGTCTGTTTGATATAATCTGAAGCATTTCCTAATAATAATTCTTGATTACCAATATCTGGTGCATTACAATTGAAACAATAATGTCCGTAAGGAGAAGTTCCTAAAAGTTCACTTATTTGTCCGAATTCAACCAAACTAAAGCCTAAACCTCCATGACTTTCACTCAAATGAAGGTTCCACAATCCTTTTTCTTTTACAATTTCTCTAATTTTGCCTAACTCATCAGCAACTTCATTAAAAGGTAAATTCAAATAGTTTTTCTCTAATGGATAAATACGTTCTTCTAATAGAACTTTAATTTTAGGTAGTACTTGTTCTAATTTTTCAGTTGAGAAAATGGACATATCTTTATTTTTTATATAGTAATTATGTCTCAAATATAGTGAAAACTATTCGTATGTATTTAAAGAACATCCCTAAATTAGCTTCGCCAGGTATCTTCAAAGAAAATATATTTTCATTTTGATAACCCTGAAGGAGACAGCCTATTACGTTACTTCAGCCTTTCTGATAAGTTTGGCTAAAGCTTTAGGAAAAAACCGTTTTACATACACTGCCAATACTTCTAATTTGCCTCCGATTACTGTTTCTTGTTTTTTTCTAGCAATGCTTTTAAGCATCTTTTTTGCAAAATATTCTGGCGAAAGTCCGTTTGCAGTGCTTTTATCCATTGTATTCTGTCGAGAACCATCCCCCGTAAGGGCATTTATAGAAACATCAGTATTCACAAAACCTGGGCAAATTAAGGTCACTGCAATAGCATTATCATAAATTTCAGCACGTAAACTATCAAAAAAACCATGTAATGCATGTTTTGAGGCAGCATACGAAGAACGTAATGGCGTACCAATTTTCCCTACCACACTAGTAATTACCACAAAATGTCCTTTCTTTTTAGAGATAAAATATGGTAGCAATGCTTTTGTTAAAGCGATAGTACCAAAATAGTTGGTGTCAAAAATACGTTTGTCAACAGTGATACTTGTATCTTTAACCAGAGAACGTTGGCTAATGCCTCCATTATTGATTAAAATATCAATTCCGTCAAAAAGAGAAATGGCTTCTTTCACCAAGGGTTCAAAATTATGATAATCGTTTAAATCAATTTTTAATAATTTTATTAAATCTGGATAAGCACATTGTTGTTTGACTTCTTCTAACTTTTCTAAGTTACGAGACGAAAGAATGAGTTTGGCTTCTTGTTTAGACAAGGCTAAAGCAACTGCTTTGCCAATACCAGAAGAAGCACCAGTTATCCAAACTATTTTATTTTTAAAATTCATAAGTAGTGATTTCTATCAAAATTACACAAATTTTTGTTTTAAAAATTCTTTACTTTTGTTTTGGATTGATTTTTGTAAAACATAAATAAACAACAAAATAATGTTTAAAAAATTACTGATTGTATTCGTACTACTTACATCATTTGTAAATGCTCAACACACTATTAATGGTAAAATGGGAACATTGGGTGATTATGAATGGATTATTTTATATCAATTACAAGGGTCAAAACAAAATTATATTGCAAATGCTGACATTACTAATGGTTCATTTTCTTTTACGCTACCAGAGACTGCAACAAGTGGTGTTTACCGAATGGTGTATGATTTAGAAAAACAATTATTTGTTGATGTTATTTATAATGATGAAGACATCTCCCTTTTATTTCACCCTAAGTATCCTAAAATAAGTGTTGAATTTAAAATTTCAAAAGAAAATCAAATTTATCATCAATACTTAACAAAATCACTAGGCTTTCAAAGACAATTAGATTCTTTACAAGTAGCCTATTTTAGTTCTACTACAAAAGATAACATAAAAACTCTTTACCTGCAGCACTATACTGACTTGAAAAAAGTGCAAGAAGATTTTGAATTGCAATCAAAAGGTACAATGGCTTATCATTTTA
>JAJRPL010000075.1 GCA_024280815.1 Bacteroidota bacterium | reverse complement strand
TTCTGACAATGTAAATGAGACCTTACCAAATTTTGGAGCAGGTGTTTATTATTATACAGATAAGTTTTATTTTGGCTTTTCAGCCCCAAATTTATTAGAGACCAAACATTTAGAAAAGGATAGTGGTATAATCACCAAAGCTTCAGAGAAGATGCATTATTTTGCTACGACGGGTTATGTATTTCCATTATCAGAGACTTTAAAGTTTAAGCCTTCAGTGATGGTAAAAGCGGTATCAGGTTCACCCGTAGCGATAGATTTATCGGCCAACTTCTTATTCAATGATAGATTGGAGTTAGGAGCAAGTTATCGTTTTGGTGATTCAGTAAGTGCATTGATAAACTTTGGTATTACCAGAGATTTACGTATAGGTTTTGCTTATGATTATACCACAACAAATTTAGGTAACTATAACAGTGGTACTTACGAAGCCTTTTTACAATGGGATATTGATTTTTCAAAGAAAAACTTGAAATCTCCTAGATTCTTCTAAAAGAAGCAAACAACAGTTATTTAATCTAAATAATTCCTCTACGCTCTGCGTCGAGGTTTCCGTTTCAACCTCTCCCGAACCTGTGCCGAGCAAAACCGAGGTAGAGAGGTTGTAATCGCATTTAGCGATTTCGGGTGAGGCAAAAGATATTTCCGACTGTTCGGGACGATTTTTGACCTGAAAGGTCAAAAATCGTCCCCAGCTTGATTGAGTATGAAACGAGCGAAATACCTCTATGACTCTGCCTTGAGGAAAGTTCGTTTCAAGAAATTATTTAATTACTTTAAATACTAATTAGTATGTTTTCGACACTTCTTACAACTAAATCTCAAAATAAATAAGAGCTATTAGTTGAAATTGTTAAAACATTTCAACAACTTTAATAAAGGGGTAATTATTTATCAGCCCTTGTATAATAAGGTTTAACTAACTATTATATTATTGTAAATCAAAGGTGTTTTAGTGTGATTATTAAAATAAAGAATTGTTAAATTTTTTTTAACAATTTTTTATATATTTGTATTCGTTTGTGAAATGCAAATTGAGCAAATAAAATATTGGGATAACTCTAGTGAATCTATTTACAACTGTTGAATAGGTTACAACAAATACAACATTAAGTAAAATACATTATGAAAAAAGATTACTTAACTACACCAAATTTAAAGATATTTGTAAGTCTAAAGCCTGTTGCTTTGGCATTTTTTTTATTAACTAGCTTACTTTTTAGTGTAAATAGCTACGCTCAAGATGCAGACGGAGATGGTATTTTAGATGTAGATGAAGTGAACTGCCCTGCAGTTACCTTTGATGCTCCGGTTTTACCTGATTTATCTTCTACTGATCCTCCTGGTCCTCAAGTAACTGCTACTTATGGGAGTTTTAATGTCAATTATATACAAGGAGGTACAAATGCTGCAAATGATTATAACGAAACGGATGCTGATTATCCTTTAACTGTAGGATTAGATCTTAAAGGTATAGAGCCTTTTCCAGGTAATATTATGACGTATGAATTTTCACCAAATGTTTCAAATCTTGCTTTTTTAATAGCTGATTTAGATAGTGGTGAACTGATTCATGTAAATGCTTATGATGGTGCTGGAAACAGAATTACAGATTTAACTCCCTACATAACAGCTGATGTGTCACTGCCTCAGTTAAATGGAGATATTACATCGCATGTTAATACCGTTTCTGCAACTTATGGACTTATTATAGATGTGCAAGTACCTACGCAAACATGGCAAAATGCTTTAAGAAATTATGTTGAATTAAGTTTTACAAATATTGTGATAAGTAAAATTGAAATTGAATTGGTAAATCCTGCTGTGGTAGACCCGTTTTCAACACCAATTTATTACCTTAAAGCAGCCTGTGAAGCAATTGATACAGATGGAGATACAATTGCCGATTTTTTAGATTTAGACTCTGATAATGACGGTATTCCAGATAGTGTTGAAGGTAATGGAGATACTGATGGTGATGGTGTACCTAATTATTTAGATTTAGATTCTGATAATGATGGTATTTTTGATATTGTAGAGTCAGGTCAAATAAATGCAGCTAATAATATTGTTGATGATAATCATGATGGTATCATAGATGCTGCGAATGCGGGTACCGTTGGTACTAATGGGTTATTTGATCCTTTAGAAACTACTCCAGATAGCAATACTTTGGCTAATGACACTGCAGATTCAGACAATGATGGTATTCCTGATTCAAATGAAATAGACGCTGATAATGACGGATGTAAAGATGTGATTGAAGCAGGGTTTTTAGATGGTGATGATAATGGCTATTTAGCCAATGGTACAATTAATAACGGTTTAACAGTTGATGTTAACGGAGTTGTTAATACGCCAGGCTCAACAGGATATACAGAGCCAGATGATTTAAATGGAATTAATGGTTATGACTTCCAAGAAGTGGGTCAAGCAGTATCTATTACTACACAACCAACAGATCAAACGGTAGTTTTAAATGCCAATGCTAATTTTAACCTTGCAGGTACTTCACCAGTATATCAATGGTATGAGAGTACAGATGGCGGTGCAACTTATAACCCTGTTATAAATGGAGGTATTTACTCAGGCGGAACAACAGCT
>JAJRPL010000074.1 GCA_024280815.1 Bacteroidota bacterium | reverse complement strand
GAAATTATACGTGCTACAGCTTTGAACCAATATGGAAATCAGTCACTTTCAGAAGAAGATATCAATAGGCTCATTGCCTTTGTAAATGACTCATCTGCTTTGGTAAGAAATGAAACTGTTTTGACTTTAGGAAAACTAAACCAACTAGACCTTTCTAAAATTATTGAACCCTTACTATTAGATTCTGTACGATTAGTAAGGATTTCTGCTGCAAGGTATTTTAACATGAGAAATAATGAAGTAATTAAAAATGATACTTATAGAACAGCACAAGAAGACTATTTGAATGCATTAAATATAAATGCTGATTTTGCATCAGGTCAGCATCAAATTGCATTATACGATCAGGCAAAAGGAAATATTGACAAAGCTATAAAAGCATACAACAAAGCTCTTAAAATTGATAATTATTACAATATATCAAGAATAAACCTTGCTTTACTAGAGTATAATAAGGGAAATGTTAAAGCTGCAGAAGAATTGTATCTAAAAATAATCCAGCAAGAACCTGAATATAGTAATCCTTATTTTATGTTGGGCTTGTTATATAACGAAAATGGTCTACAAAAAAAATCATTAGAGTATCTAGCAAAAGCATGCGAAAGTAAACAACCTATACTACCTAGGGCTTTTTATAATTACGCATTGAAATTACAAGAAAAAGGATTGTACAAAAAATCTATTGATGTAATTGATAGGGCTTTAAAAACAGTTCCTTATGATGAAAACCTATTATATGTAAAGCTCTTAGGCTTGATAAAAACAAATCAAACCAAAGAGGCTTATGATACTAATGTTTTATTGCTTCAAATTTCACCTGACAATGCTAATTATAAGAATGTTTTAACAAGTTTAAGTCAAAACTAAATACTAACCAATTCAGTGTGAGCAATTTTTTAAAATTTATAGCATAAAAAAACCTACTAAAAAGTAGGTTTTCCATCTCATTTTGTGACCGGGCTGGGGCTCGAACCCAGGACCCTCTCCTTAAAAGGGAGATGCTCTACCAACTGAGCTACCAGGTCATTAATTTTGAGGTTGCAAATATAATATCTAATATTTATTCTGCAAGCTATTTTTTAAAAAAATTTCAACGATATTTGTTCTTTAAATTAATAGGCTAAAAATCAATTTTTTATGAAGATAATTTTATTGGGATATATGGCTAGTGGAAAGACATCTGTAGGTAAGAAGTTAGCAAAACGACTTAATTTATCATTTATAGACCTTGATGAGTATATTTCTCAACAAGAAAATTTAAGTATTCCAGCTATTTTTAATGAAAAAGGAGAAATATATTTTAGAAGAAAAGAAACCTATTACCTTAAAGAATTATTAAATAATTCTCAAAACTTTATTTTAGCCCTTGGTGGAGGTACACCTTGTTATGGTGACAATTTAAAGCTTATTAATTCTTACTCAAACTCATTTTATTTAAAGCGATCATTAGAGAGTACTTATATAAAACTATCTAAATCAAAAAACAAGAGCAAAAGACCTTTAATAGCTACTATCTCAAATATTGATTTAAAGGAGTTTATTGCCAAGCATTTGTTTGAAAGGTCTCCTTATTATGAACAAGCATCAAACACAATCATAGTTGACGGGAAAACTAAAAAAGAAATTGCAAAAGAAATTGGTATAATAATTAAAAGCTCTTAACCTGAGATTAACATAAAGTTTGTAGTTTGAGATAATTAATTCAAATATGCAACAATTGAATCTTTGGCATATTCAACACTAATATGTTCTTGTAAAGAAGTTGATAGTGAAATGCCTTTAAAATCAGCTTTTATTGGGTATTTTTTATGATTTCTATTCACCAATACTGCTGTTTTAAATTGTTGTAACGGTACATTTAAAAAATGTTTAACAGCATACATTAAGGTAGTACCAGAACTTAAGACATCATCAACCAATATCAATGATTTATTCTTATACTCATTTTCTAATAATGATGTTGTAATTGGCTTTAAAGGGTTTATTTTATCAACTTTAACCTCACATACTACAGCCTTTATTGGAGAAATTTCTTCTATGATAGTTTTTAACTTTTTAGCAAAAAGATAACCGTTATCAGCTATACCTGCAATGATTATTTCTTTTTGATTGACATTGTTTTCATAAATTTGAAAAGCAATTCTTTTAATTTTATGCTGAATCTCTGTATTGCTAAGTATTATTGAGCGTTTCATTTGTTTGTGTTTATTGTTTTTTATTGCAAATGCCTTTTAGGACTTCAAAGATAATAAATAGTTCTTTACCCTTACGATCTTCAATAGAGTTATAAGAATTTTCTAATACATTCAGATTAAAGTATTCTGAGAATCTGTCAATATACTCTTGTGTAGAACCTCCAAATGGTGGCCCTTGGGTTGTTAACGGAAAATCAAAAAGTAACCCTACCAATTTTCCGTTTGGAGCTAATAAGTCATATATTTTTTTCACATAGTCTTTTCTTAATTGAGGATCTAATGCACAAAAAAAAGTTTGTTCAATAATAAGGTCATATTTGCCTTGATGCTCAAAGAAATTCGCATGAAT
>JAJRPL010000073.1 GCA_024280815.1 Bacteroidota bacterium | reverse complement strand
GTTCTTTTAAAAGTATGGTATCCTTTTTTGTAAAAAAGAATGATGTCAGCTTAAATGAATTGGAAGCTATTTTTAAAGAAATTAATGACAAAAAGACATAAATAAGTACGTCATACTGAACTTTTTTCAGTATCTCACAATTAAATTCGAAATATAATTAAGAATTCCAAAGCTAAATACTATGCTAGATTACATCCTTAAAGTACTATTATTTCAAACTCTTTTTTTGGCAGTTTATGATATCCTGTTAAAAAGAGAAACCTTTTTTCAATGGAATAGGGCGTATTTGATTTTCACATCAATAGTTGCTTATATAATATCCCATTGATAAAGATAGATAGAGTTCAAGAAATAATTCCTCAAGGTTATATTGTGTATTTGCCTGAAGTAATGTTAAGTCCAAGTACCGTAATAGAAAAACAATTTGATTGGTCTACGCTCTTTTTGACAGGATTACAAGCTGTTTTTTGGATGGGTATCATCATTGCCAGCCTAATGTTTTTTATAAAACTATATAAAATTATCAGATTGATTTCAAAAAATGATAAAGAATATACTTCAAATTATTATTTGGTTTGGATTAAAAATAATACCGCTTTTTCATTTTTCAATTATATTTTTTTAGGAAAAGAGCATACAAATAAAACCCAAATTATAGAGCATGAATTGGTGCATGTACAACAAAAACACAGTTTAGATTTACTATTTTTTGAAGTACAAAAAATTGTGTATTGGTTCAATCCGTTTTCATATCTATATCAGCATAGAATTTCGGAATTGCATGAGTTTATTGCTGACTCAAAAGTTATTAAAGAGAAGAGTAAGGCTTCTTATTTTAATGATCTATTAGCAGAAACTTTTGGTGTAAATCACATCTCATTTATCAATCCATTTTTAAAACATTCATTAATCAAAAAACGTATCATGATGTTAAACAAAAGCAAATCAAAACAATTACAAAAATTAAAGTATTTATTGTTAATACCAGTATTGGCAAGTATGCTAATCTACACTTCTTGCGATAATTCTGAACCTGAAATTCAACTAGAAGAAGTAAATAAGTCATCCTTCGAAAATTTGTCTAAAAATGAAATCAAAGGACTCTTGACCTTTTTGAGTGAAGAGATGAAAAAGGGCAATTCAAAAGAAAAGACAAAAGAGTTGGAGAAATTATATGTAAGACTACTAGAAATAAGAGAAAATTTAGAGGTAGGTAAAGCATCTAATAATGAATCTGTTGAATTCACTGAGGAAATGAAAAAAGAAGGTATACTTTTTTACAAAATAGAGCAAGCCCCAATTTTTCCTGATTGTGAAGGTGCAGAAAATTCTAAAGATTGTTTTCGAAAAAGTATTCAACAACATGTAGGTAGAAATTTTAATACTGATTTAGCTAAAAATTTAGGCTTAGAACCTAGAGAAAAAAAAGTTTATGTAATTTTTAAAGTAGATGTGAATGGACTGATAACAGATGTAAGAGCTAGAGCTGCACATAAAGTTTTAGAGAAAGAAGCTATACGAGTAGTGAAGAGTTTGCCAAAAATGCAAGCAGGTGAGCTTGACGGTAAAAAAGTAGCTGTTAAATACGCTTTACCTATTACTTTTAAAATTGATTAATCCTCCCCTAACCCCTCCAAAGGAGGGGGATTTATTTTTTAATTAGTAGACAATTCGAGTTAAAGAGTGTAGGGGTGAAAATATTTTATTAAGTTGATTAGAAATGAAAAAGAAGATAACCATTATTATACTATTCATTACAGTTTTTAAAACCGAAGCTCAAACTTCGGTTTTAAAAACTGCTGATAGTTTGTTGTCTAAAGGCAATTATCAATCTGCTTTGGTGAAATTAAAAACTGTTCAAAAGCCATCACATAGGGTTTTAACAAAAATTGCAGGTATTTATCATGGTATAGGCGATTATACAAACGCTATTGTATTTTATAAACAAGTTTACAATTTGTTGCCATCAAATATAATAAAGGAAAAATTAGGTAGGAGTTATCAGGCTTCTGGTAATTCTACCAAAGCTATTGAATTGTATGAAGAGGTGTTAAAGGTTAAGCTAGAAAACGGATTACTCAAATACGAATTGGCAAAATTATATTTGAATCATCAAAAGGTGAAAAAAGCAATTAACTTGTTTAGTGATTTGTCTCAAAAAGACATGCTCAACCCCAATTATCAATATCAATTAGGTGTTGCTTATCATAAATTGGGTCAAGAGGGTTTTTATGATAGTGGCAATCATTTTTTAAAAGCCTATAAAATTGATTCGTTGCATTTGAAGAGTATTTATAATTTGATAAAATTTTACAAAAAATTAAAATTTAAAGATTCAACTAGCCTTTTTATTGATAAAGGATTGGAAATTAATCCGAAAAGTATCAGTTTTAACCAATTAAAAGTTAAGGATGCTTTTTTAAAGAAAGAATTCGACACTACATTAGTATACCTCAAAATTCTTGAAGAGTTGAATTCAAAAACCATATTCACCTATAAGATGTATGGTTTAACATATCTGAAATTGAAAGAATATGAGAAGGCAAAATATTATTTTAAATTTGCTCAAAAAATTGATTATAGAGATGCAAATGTGCTTTTTAATTTAGGGTTGGTCAATAAGGCATTGAAAAATTATAAAGAAGCCGAGATGAACTTTTTAATGTCAATAAGTTTTCAAAAGCCTGATATAGATGCTAATTATTATGAGTTAGGCATATTACAATTAGAGCAAAAAAAACTTAAGAAAGCATTGCAATCATTCAAAAAAGGTTATGAAAATAACAGTAGAAATTATTTGATATTATTTCAGTTGGCAATGCTTACTGATGATTATTATAAGGATAAAAAGATAGCCTTGAAACATTATAAAAGATATATAGATAGGTTTTCTAGTAAGCATACCGCATCTACTTTATATGCAAAACAACGTGTTAAAGAAATTCAAAAAGAATTGTTTATAAAAGGAGAAAAGGTTAATCGAAATAATTACTAAAAAATTGTACTTTCGTAGTAATATATACAAGCAATGTTAAGGCAAGCCGTTAGTTTTATTTTTTTAATCCTTTTTTTTACTTCTTGCGATTTTTTTTCGTCTACTTCAACGACTTCTAATAATAAGAATTTACAATTAACAGGAACGGTAATTGATTTTACTAAGGTTGATATCTATCCTATTTTTTCTGACTGTGAAAATTATGCGGAAGAAGGCAATCAAAAAGAATGTTTTGAACAAACATTAATTCAAAAACTTTCAGAACAGTTTAATAAAAATGATTTAAAAGTCAAGAAAGCGGTAAATGATAGTACAGCGATTGATTTATTAATTGACAATACAGGCAAGGCATCTGTAGTAAAAATTAATTCACCAGAAAGTATTATTACTAACTTTCCACAATTAGATAGTGTAGTTAGAAAAAGTGTTACGCTGTTACCAACAATGAAACCTGCTGTAAAACGTGGTATTTTTGTAAAATCTCAATATAGGTTGGTGGTTTTTGTGAAAACTATTTAAAACCGTATTGCCAATTTCTTCATCAGTCTCAATACTTCAACATATAACCAAATCAAGGTAACTAATAATCCCCAAGTAGCCACCCATTCGTAATATTTTGGAGCTCGGTTTAGTTTTCTATCAATAAAATAGAAATCTAACAGTAAAGAAAAAGACGCCACCAACGCTGCAATTACATTAAAACCAATCGCAAACCAAGATGTTCCCCAAATAAAGGGGAGGTTGATGCCAAATAGCCTTAATATCCAATTGATAATATAGATGGTCATTATAGTTACAATTGATGTGATAATAATACTTCTAAATCGTTTAGTAACAATTACAATCTTGGCTTTGTATAAAATCAACATCACAAAAAATGTAAGTATAGTGATGCTTACCGCTCGCATAGGTAAGCCTTCAAATCTAATTTCTGCATAGGCAGAAAATCCACCTAAAAATAATCCTTTAGAAAGTGCGTATAACGGAGTGGTAATAGGTGCCCAAGTTCGTTTAAATGAAGTCAAAACACTAAAGAAAATGGCGGCTAGTAATCCGCCCGAAGTGTACCATTTTACATCAACACCTTGATAAACCAAATCCCATACATACCAAGTAGTCAATCCTACCAAAAAAATAGCAAACATCGATTT
>JAJRPL010000072.1 GCA_024280815.1 Bacteroidota bacterium | reverse complement strand
GTGAAAATATATTATTGTTCTACAACTGTTAAAGTTATTCACAATTTTAGATTCTACGTCATATGAACACAATAATTTTATATATTTATCATCTCTTAAGCAGATAGTCAATCAACCATACTTTGCCAGAATTAATATATATAAGTATGAAGAAACTTTACATTTTTTTATTTACACTTTTTTTAACTACTTGTTTTTATGGACAAGAAGCTGACGGTTCTTCAGAAGTCGGAATAGAAATTTCTACTCAAAATTCTGATGAAATTAGGGGTTTTAAAATGTACCCAAACCCCGTTGTTAATGGAAAGTTATTTATCATTTCATTTAATAAAGCAACAAAAAGAATACTAATCTATAATATTTTGGGTAAACAAATAGTTGCTACAACTATAAGAGGTGCTGAATTAAATGTGTCAAGGTTAGATGCTGGTATTTATATTTTGAAAGTCTTCGAAAACGGAAAAACGGCTACCAGAAAATTGGTTATAAAATAAAACAATCCATAAGCTTTATTTTAAAAGTGAGTTATTTTAAATAGCTCACTTTTATGTTTTAAAAAAACATTCTATTTTAGTTTTCTTATATTTAGGGTTGTTATACCATAATATCTTAAAATGCTAAACAAAATTAAACTAGAAAACATACTGTTTCTAGATATAGAAACAGTGCCAGAAGTTGCTACCTATTCTGAATTGTCTGCTGAAAAACAAGAATTATTTGGAACTAAAACACAATACCAACGTAAAGAAGAACAAACTGCAGAAGATTTTTATGAAAGAGCTGGAATTTGGGCTGAATTTGGTAAAATAATCTGTATTTCTGTAGGGTACTTTGTGGGGTTAGAGAGTAAAAGAGCGTTTAGAGTTAAATCCTTTTCTGGAGATGAAGTAGATCTTTTAAAAGAATTTAAAGAATTATTGGAAGATCATTTTCACAGGTCAAATCAGTTATTATGTGCTCATAATGGCAAGGAGTTTGACTTCCCTTACATTGCAAGACGAATGATTATCCATCGAATTTCATTGCCAGAAAAACTAAATTTATTTGGTAAAAAACCTTGGGAAGTCGCTCATTTAGACACCTTAGAATTATGGAAGTTTGGCGATTATAAACATTATACATCTTTAAAATTATTAACGAATATTCTAGGAATACCCTCACCTAAGCAAGATATTGATGGTAGCCAAGTTGCCAAAGTATATTATGAGGAAAACGATTTAAAAAGAATAGTAGAATACTGCGAAAGAGATACTATAGCTGTAGCTCAATTACTATTGCGTTTTAATAATTTAGAATTGTTAAATGATGAAGAAATTGTTTCGGTGTGATTTCATTTCCAACCCTTCCCTAAAAGGAGGGAATAGCGAAAATAAAATCTACTTATAAATATATAGTTCTATTAGGAGGAGGTTTCCTTCTTCATAGAAAGCTCTAGCCAACGCTCTTCTTTCGTAGTAATAGCATCAATAATTTGCTGTAATTGTTGAGAAACCTCAGCAATTTTTTCAGATGAAACCTCATCATTTACAAATTGTTTTTCAATGGTAGATTTTTCTTTTTCTAAATTAGAAATTGCATTTTCTAAGGTTTTAAATTCTTGTTTTTCATTGTAAGAAAGCTGTTCCTTCTTGGGTGAAGTAGTTACTTCTACAATTTTCTCTTTTTTAACACTTTCTTTAGGTTGTGAGTCTTCATAGGCTCTATAATCAGAATAATTACCAGGAAAGATATTGACCTGACCTTTATCTCCAAATACAAATAAATGGTCTACAATTTTATCCATAAAATACCTGTCGTGAGAAACCACCAATAAGTTACCTGGAAAATCTAATAAAAAACTTTCCAATACATTCAATGTCAAAATATCTAAATCATTGGTTGGCTCATCTAAAATTAAAAAATTAGGATTTTGAATCAATACCGTACATAAATACAGTCTTTTTAACTCGCCACCTGAGAGTTTCTCTACAAAATCGTATTGTTTTTTTCTGTCGAATAAAAAACGTTCTAATAAATGCCCTGCTGACAATTTACGTCCTTTACCTAAAGGAATATACTCACCAAACTCTTTAATAACCTCAATTACCTTTTGTCCTTCTTTAACGTGGATTCCCTTTTGTGTATAATAGCCAAATTTAACCGTTTCACCAGGTATAACTTTACCAGAATCAATAGGAATTCGTTCTGTAATTAAATTTAAAAAAGTGGATTTACCTGTGCCGTTTTTACCGATAATACCAATTCGTTCTCCACGTTTAAAAACATAGTCAAACTGATCTAAAATTAGTTTATCATCAAAAGATTTAGAAATTTTATGCAGTTCTAATATTTTACTGCCCAAACGCTCCATGTTAA
The DNA here is from genome assembly GCA_024280815.1 of Bacteroidota bacterium. Lineage (GTDB taxonomy): Bacteria > Bacteroidota > Bacteroidia > Flavobacteriales > Flavobacteriaceae > Aureibaculum. Next base: position 2,858 of record JAJRPL010000072.1, on the reverse strand, counting down.
TTTCCAATTGCACTTCATGGTTGTCTCGCCGTTGACTGGCTTTTTCTTTAATTTGATAAAAATCATCTATTCTAGATTTCGATTTGGTAGTACGTGCTTTGGGCTGACGTCTCATCCAATCTAATTCTTTTTTAAATAGGTTTTTTGCCTTATTAACGGTGGTTTGTTCAATAGCAATGCGTTCTTCTTTCTTTTCTAAATAATACGAGTAATTGCCTTTATACGTATAGAGTTTCCCTTGATCTAATTCTACAATTTCATTACAGACGCGTTCTAGAAAATAACGATCATGCGTTACCATAAATAAGGTGATTTTCTCTTTTTGAAAATAATTTTCTAACCATTCTATCATTTCTAAATCTAAATGATTGGTCGGCTCATCTAAAATCAATAAATCAGGCTTGTTAATCAGAATAATCGCTAATGACAATCTTTTTCGTTGTCCACCCGAAAGGTTAGTTACTTTTAGGCTTAAATCTTCTAATTTTAATTTATATAGTATTTGTTTATATTGTGTTTCAAAATCCCACGCCTGATGTTGGTCCATCAAATCAAATGCTTTTTGATAAGCCTCGGTATCATCAGGATTTTTCACAGCGTTTTCATAGTATTGCACTATTTTCAACACTTTATTATCTGAGCTAAAAATAGCTTGTTCAATAGTTTGTTCAGAATTGAGGTCATCTGTTTGCGATAAATAAGCAATGTGTAAGTCTTTTCTAGACACTACCTGACCTGTATCTGAGCTATCTTTACCAACTATGATATTTAAAATGGAAGTTTTACCTGTTCCGTTTTTGGCAACAAAGGCAATTTTTTGATCTTTATTGATACCAAAAGAGATGTTTTCAAACAAGACTCTTTCACCATAAGATTTTGATATATTTTCAACAGATAGGTAATTCACAGCGGTAGTTTTTAACGGACTGCAAAGTAAAGGAATTAAGTAATGATAGTCTAAAAAACACAAGAGTAAGTTTTTAAACTTATTGAATAATTAATTATATTTGACTCTCAATAACCAAAACCAATTATGAAAATTAAAAGCTTATTTCTATTTTTAATTGTAAATTTCAGTTATAGTCAAGATATAGCTATTAGTATCAAGAAAAGTGAAGTCTTTAAAGAAGAGGAGCAAGTTTCTAAGTTAATTATAAAAAAAAAGGAGCTAAGGCTAATTCCTAAGTTAATTTATTCTGAGAATATCCAAAATGGAGGGTTTATTAATGTTGAAGAAATTAAACTAGGAAGGTATCCAAAAAAATATGTTGTTGAGTGTTTTAATTCAGAACTAAAGTTGATTAAAAAAGTAACCTTAAATTTAGATGAAAGAAGCGTTATAAAAGGTGTTAAAATAACCAATGATATTATTGAATTAATTGTATTTAAGTATGATAAGTTAAAACGTTTTATAGTGGTTAATGTATTGACCTCAACTATAGATGACCTGAGTTTTACTGAAAAAGAAATTTTCGTTTTGAATCAAGAAACGTATAAAAAGTATTTTGGTAAACCTATTGAACCTTTTTTTATAAATATTAATTTTCGAGAAGAAGAAAAAAATAATTTGAAAGAGTTCAAGTTTTCATTAAATAAAAAATTCATGGTATTAACTTTTGATTCTAAAGATCAAAGCCATTTGTTTTTTGTTTTTGATAATGATTTTAAATTAATTTACCACAAAGCTTTTTCATTAGATCTAGAGAAACGATTTTATGAGTATCAAGATTTACAAGTTGATAATAGTGGAAACGTATATTTACTTGTTGAAAAACACGAGAATAACAGTACATTATCAAAGAAAAAAGGTGAACTAAATTACCATTATACATTGTATGATTTAAGCAAAGACAAGGAAAGAAAGTTAAAAGTGCTTTTTAAAGATTATTTAGTCAATTCACTATCTCTTGTATTGTATGAAAAAAAATAAATTTGCTGGGCTTCTATGGTAATAAGAAAAAAAATAAATTAAGTGGGGTTTGTACTTTTATAATAAATAAAGATAAACTCACGTTGTCTAATCAAAAATTTGCTCCATTTACTAAACAGTTTATGAATGATAAATTCGGTGATAAAAAACATAAGGATATAAAGGATGTTAAATTTAAATCTATTTTTAGAGGTGAAAATGGTAATATCCTAATCAATGCAGAAGAGCAATACGAAACTTCTTCAAGTTATCCCGTTGCAGGTCCAGGAGGGGGATTTCAAAGTAATGCTTACGGAAGAACTACAGAACATTTCGATGATATTCTAACCGTAAAACTAAATAGTGAAGGCGATATTTTATGGGCTAGAAACATCAATAAGTCTCAGACAGGTATTAACGGTTCATTCACTTCCACATTTATTAATAATGAAGTTTATTATTTTATTAATACTACAGATAAAGTTAAGAAACTAAGTAATGAAAGAATTAATTTTAAAAATCCAAAATTGAAAGAATCTAATCTATATGTAATAAAAATTGATGAAAAAGGGAAATTAAATTATAAAAAAATAATTGATTATAAAGACTCAGAAGTTTGGTACAGAGTAAGTGACCAAATTGTATTCCCAGATTTAAAAACCATTATTTTTTTAGGTTTCAAGAAGAAGAAAAAACAAATACTGAAAGTTAGTATTGATTGATAATTGTTTTCAAACAAGACGGAAACACAAAACCCGAGCCATTGACTCGGGTTTTGTGTTTTAAAATAAATGCACTATTTTAATAGTTTAACGTGAATAATGTTTAAGCAGCCCATAAACATAATTGATTAGATTTAATAGGAGTTATATTTAAAGAAGGCTTTTTAGGGAAGAAACAATAGGCTGTTAAAGCTGCCACAATATTGACTAAAAACCCTTTCACAGAT
>JAJRPL010000071.1 GCA_024280815.1 Bacteroidota bacterium | reverse complement strand
TTTTATTATCTATTATATTTCAGGTATTGTCTTTGGTGGTATTGTTTATCTATTGAGCTATACTTATTTCCCATCTTTAACAGGTAGTCATTCCACTTTGGTTGGAGCATCAGCGGGTGTTACGGCAATTTTAATTGGATTAGCTACAAAAATTCCTAATTACGCACTGCATTTCAGATTTATTGGTGCTATAAAATTATGGCATATAGCTGTAGCTTTTGTTTTATTAGACTTAATACAACTACCTATTAGTAATACTGGTGGGCATTTAGCTCATTTGGGTGGTGCAATAGTTGGGTTCTTACTCACCAATCAAACCAACAAAGGAGAAAGTTTAAAAAATATATTTTCTAGTATTTTTAAATCAAAAAAAGAAAGCCCACTAAAAACAGTATATAAAAACCCCAAACCTCAACAAAACACAAAAAATTCAGCTACACAACAAGAAAAAATAGATAAAATCTTAGATAAAATAAGCAAATCTGGTTATGAGACTTTGAGCAAAGATGAAAAAGATTTTCTATTTACTATAGGTAAAAAATAAATTTAGGGTACACAAATAATGAAAAAACTTTCTACTTTTAATAAAATTATATTTCTAATAAATACACTCGTTGCTATTGGACTTATTCTTTCATTTTTCCTACCTAATTTCTCACCTAATGAATATGGCTTAATATCGCTTGCAGGCCTTTTAGTTCCTGTATTAATTATTGCCAATGTTTTTTTTGTATTATATTGGATTTTTAGTGGCTTTAAAAAACAACTATTACAATCTTTTTTTGTATTACTATTAAGTTTGTTTTTTACCCCAAAACTCTACAAGTTTAATGGTGCTAAAGAATCTAAAGTCAAAAATTCATTAAGCATTATGAGTTATAATGTCAGAAAATTTAACAAATATGATTGGATCAAGATTGACAGCATTGAAGTTAAAATTAGCAACTTTATTACAAAAGAAAATCCTGATGTAGTACTATTGCAAGAGTATAAAGACCTTAAAAGTTTTAAATTAAATTATCCTTACCATAGTAACCCGCTAGTAAACCTATATAGTGACCCTATAGAGAATGCTAAATACAGAACACATTTATCTATTTATTCAAAATATCCTATTATAAATGAAAGATTGATTCGACATACAAAGTTTTTAGCATCGACAATGTTTGTCGATATAGTAAAAAATGATGACACCCTAAGAGTATATAATTTCCACTTAGCTTCTTTAGGGGTTGTACCAGACGAAGAATATTTCGGTCATAAAGATTCTGAAAAGTTAGTAAAACGCTTACGAAAATCATTTAGAACTCAACAAAATCAAATTGACACCTTAAATGCACATATTAAACAATGTAATTATAAAGTAGTTTTAGCAGGAGATTTAAATAATACTGCATATTCTTGGGCATATAAGAATACAAAAAATGACTTACAAGATACATTTTCAGAAGCTGGTGAGGGTTTTGGAACTACTTATAAATTTAAAGGTTTCCCCTTACGGATTGATTATATTTTTGTAGATCAAAAAATTAAAATAAATACGCATAAAAATTATGAGGTAAAATATTCAGATCATTACCCTATTTCTACTACTATTGAATTTTAAATGCTATTTTTCAAAACCATAGTCACGCTCAACCTTACATATTCTTAATTGGTATTTTTTATACCATAATGCTCTGCCCTGCTCTCTAACTTCGGCATGTTCAACATTATTCTTCCATTTTAGTATCGCCTCTAAACTATCCCAATAAGAAACAGTAATACCCAATTCATTTCTTACTGATTCTATCCCTAAATAACCTTCTTATTTTTTTGCTAGTTCTTCCATACGGGCAGCAGCTTCTATATATCCTTTATCAAAATCTGTACGTAAAGTTGAAAAAATTACTGCATAATAAGGTGCTTGTGGTGTTTTTGCTATCATAATAGTTTTTCGAATTTTTGTTCTGGTAATTGTAAATCATCACTAATAAAATCTTTTATAAAAGTAAATCCAGCTTTTTTAATAATCTTAGCGGAAGCTAAATTTTTATTAACAACACAAGCTATTAATTTGGTAAAGCCAACTTTTCTACAATAAGTCACCATTCCATCAACAATTTCAGTACCGTATCCATTCCCCCAATACTTTTCTAAAAAACGATACCCAATTTCGTCATCATTATTTTCAACTTTTACAAATGCTATTGTTCCTACAAAATAACCATCCTCTTTTCGTTCAATAGCATAAATCCAAAATCATTATCAGGCTTTTCATAAAACTCAATAAGCTTAGTCAATTCATCTTTATTCTCTTGATAGGTCATTGCTGAACCTCTAACATACTGCATTACATTAATATTATGTTGCATTTCGTGAAAAGGCTCAAAATCAGACAATTTTAGTTTTCTAACATCTAATCTTTCTGTTTCAAAAATGGTATCCATGTAGCTTTAAATTATAATATTATTGTAAATTTGTAATTATAAATGTACAGTAATAAATTTAGACAAGAAATTGGTATTACAAAAAAAAGTCGCTTTTTATACTTTAGGATGCAAACTAAATTTCTCTGAAACTTCTACAATTTCTAGAAGCTTTAAGAAAGAGAATTATACACGTGTTAATTTTGATGAAAAAGCAGATATTTATGTGATAAACACCTGCTCTGTTACTGATAATGCAGACAAACGTTTTAAAACGATTGTAAAATCGGCTTTAAAACAAAATAGTGATGCTTTTTTAATTGCTATAGGATGCTATGCTCAGCTCAAACCTGAAGAACTTGCCAAAATTGATGGAGTCGATTTAGTATTAGGAGCTACAGAAAAATTTAAAGTAACTGACTACATCAATGATTTATCAAAAAATGAAATTGGAGAGGTTCATTCTTGCGAAATTTCAGCTGCCAATTTTTATGAAGGCTCCTACTCTATTGGTGATAGGACCAGAGCTTTTTTAAAAGTACAAGATGGCTGTGATTATAAATGTACGTATTGTACCATTCCGCTAGCACGAGGTATTTCAAGAAGTGACACGCTAGAAAATGTGCTAAAGAATGCTAAAGAAATCTCTGAACAAGGCATTAAAGAGATTGTACTTACAGGAGTAAATATTGGCGATTATGGTAAAGGAGAGTTTGGTAATAAAAAACATGAACATACCTTTTTTGAATTGGTTCAGGCATTAGACAAAGTAGAAGGTATCCATCGTTTGCGAATTTCATCTATTGAACC
>JAJRPL010000070.1 GCA_024280815.1 Bacteroidota bacterium | reverse complement strand
GTTCGAAAATATGGAAAGTTTAAAAAAGTGGTTACATCAAATGGTAAATCAAATGGACAAATCGTTGATTAAATCTATAACAGGAAACAAACATTATTTAAATGCATTCTATACGACATTATAAATTTAAATTGGTATTACACTATTAAAACAATTTACTTTTAAAAGTTCCTACCCAAAATAAAATTATATATAATAAGTATTGTAAATTATGAAATAAAAAAAGCGTTTTGAATGGTATTCAAAACGCTTTTTTTAGTTGAGTAATTTTCTATTTTACTTCAAAAGTAATTTTTACATTTACTCTAAACTCAGCAACATCATCTCCATTTACCACAACACTTTGTGATTGTACAAATGCCGATTTAATGTGTTTAATACTTTTCCCTGCATGTTTTACAGCTTTACGTGTAGCTTCTTCCCAACTTTTGTTAGAACTAGCCATTACTTCAATAACTTTCATTACTGCCATAATATATTTTGTTTTAGATTAATAATTAAAATTTGCTAGTAAAGGTACAAATAATTAATTAACCATTTAAAGCCACAACTTCTTCTATTTTATTTGGTAATAATTGCTTTAAGGTAGCTTCAATTCCGTTTTTAAGGGTAATGGTAGAAGATGGACAACCACTGCAAGCTCCTTGTAAAACTACATTTACTATTTTACTAGTTGCATCATACGATTGAAACATAATATTGCCACCATCTGAAGTAACTGCAGGTTTGATATATTCATCTAAAATGGCAACAATTTCTTTAGATATATCGTCTAAATTTTCTAGAGAAACAGCCTCAATTGGTTTTGTTTCACAAATAACTGGAGTGTAATTTTCATCAACTACAGACTTGCCTTTTTCTAAATAATCTTTTAAAAAACTTCGCACCTCATTGGTAATTAAAAACCAATCTGTATCTTCTGTTCTTGTGATAGAAATATAATTCTCAGAAATAAAAATTTCTTTTATATAAGAAAAATTAAATAGTGCTGAAGCTAAAGGGACTCCTTTGGCTTGTTCTACAGATAATATTTCAATGTTTTGTGTTGTTAGTAGTTTATTCGTTACAAACTTCATTACACTGGGGTTTGGGGTACTTTCAGCATAAATTTGAACAGGCATAGCTTTAATTTCTCCTTTTTCATTAAAAAGCGTTCCATTTTTAATTAAGTAGTTTTCAATAATGGCTTTCAATTCTTCTTGTACATCTTGCCATTCAACAATATTAAAACGCTCTATGGCTATAAAATTTGCTGTTACAAATACCTTTTTTACAAAAGGCAAATGAAATAACTGCTGAATTAATGTTGAATTGTCAACCTCTTCAATATTATTATATTCAAAACTATTATCCGTAAGTATTTCACTTGCTACAAATTTAACAATAGTAGGTGTTTTAGTATTTTCTATATTAATCTTAATCATATTTCTATATTTAAACACAAAAGTAACCAAATAAATTTTAAACGAATTTCTCTAAATCCATAAATCATATTTGGTAAATGTATCTTATATTGCATCGTATAAAAAAGGAAAAGGCGGTACAGTAACTTTATCAAACGGAAAAGAATTAAGTGTGTCTGCCTCTAAAAAAGCTGACTTTTTATCTTATTTTAAATGATTATCAAAAATATAAACGGAAAAGAACCACAATTCGGTACAGATTGTTTTATTGCAGAAAACGCAGTAATTATTGGCGATGTAATTATGGGTAACCAATGTAGTATTTGGTACAATGCAGTTTTGCGTGGTGATGTACATTTTATTAAAATAGGCAATAAAGTAAATATACAAGACGGAGCTGTTGTACATTGCACCTATCAAAAACACCCAACAACCATTGGTAATAATGTGTCTATTGGGCACAATGCAATAGTACATGGCTGTACCATACATGACAATGTTTTGGTGGGTATGGGTAGTATTATTATGGATGAATGTATCATTGAATCTAACTCCATTATTGCAGCTGGGGCAGTAGTAACGAAAGGTACAAAAGTTGAATCTGGGAGTATTTACGCTGGTACACCTGCTAAAAAAATAAAAGATATATCTACTGAATTAAGTTCAGGAGAAATTGATAGAATAGCTAATAATTATATCAAATATGCGAGTTGGTATAAGTCAAAAGATTAAAACATGAAACAATTATTACTTTTATTATGTAGTCTTTTTATTTTGAGTTGTTGTAGCCATGAAAATACTATTACAGAAACATCATCTTCTCATTTTAAATTTTTAGACGAATTTATTGTTCCAGAAAATGTAATGGTAGATGGAACTCTAGTTGGGGGTTTATCTGGAATAGATTATAATGATGGTATTTACTATTTGGTTTGTGATGACGCTTCAAATCCTCGTTATTATACAGCTACAATTGATATCAATAATCAGAAAATAAATGACATCACCTTCAATGCAGTAACTACAATAAATGACAGTGGTAATTATCTTGATTTAGAAGCAATTAGATACGATACTACAACTAACAAAATAATCATTACTAGTGAAGGCAGCATCAATAATAAAAAAGACCCTTTACTTTTCAGCCTAAACAACGAAGGTACTATTGATAGTTATTTTGAAATTCCAAATGAATTTAAAGCAACAAGCACTCAAAAACCAAGAGATAATGGAACCTTAGAAGGCTTAAGTATTAGCTCTGATAAAAAAGGGTATTGGATTGCTATGGAATTACCTTTAGAAGCAGATGGCCCAGAACCAAAAATAACTGAAACAAAATCTCCAGTACGTATAACTTATATCGATAATCAAACAAAAAAAAACACAAAACAATTTGCTTATTTGTTAGACAAAATTGATAAAAAACCATTATTGCCTTTTGCTGTAAATGGCTTAACGGATATATTAGAATATAAAACCAATCAATTTTTTGTTATTGAACGTAGCTATTCAAGCGGGTTAGGAGATCAAGGGAATACCATAAAAATTTTTAAAGTTGATGCCACAAAAGCATCCAATACATTGACAACAAATAACCTTATAGATTCAGATTATATACCAGCAACTAAAGAGTTGTTATTTGACTTTGAAAGTGTTAGAAGTTTATTAACTGATAACAGTATAGATAATATTGAAGGTGTAACATTTGGTCCAACACTAAAAAATGGCAATAAAACATTAATCTTAGTCGCTGATAACAATTTCAATAAACATAGTAAACAATTAAATCAATTTATTTTATT
>JAJRPL010000069.1 GCA_024280815.1 Bacteroidota bacterium | reverse complement strand
TGAAATAGCACTCGTAAATCTCAATTTCAACTTTTAAACGGCGAGAATAACTACGCTTTAGCTGCATAATCTGAATTATAGTAGGATTAAGCCAAGTCTCTACCAGGTAGAGAAGCTTTATGTCTCCTGAAAGCCTTGGTTTATGGCGTTTAATTTAGAGACATCGTAAAAGTAAACCTAGAAAAACAAAGACTTTGGTTGTTTTTCGAAACTAAAGAAGTTAAGCATCTAGTGGGCGGTTTTCGGTCAGCTATTTGTCGAAAATTAATCGATAACTATACATGTAGAAAGCATTTTAGTTGCTTGTTTGGACGAGGGTTCGAGTCCCTCCGTCTCCACAATTAAGTACGAACCCTGTAAAAAAATTGCAGGGTTTTGTATTTTCTTTTATTAAACTAACCCAATCTATAAATTCTTATCTAGTTAACAAATAGTTACTTACAACACCTCCAAAAAACTTTTCAATACTGGGTTTGTATTATTACCATTCCAAACTATTTTTAAAGCTGTACGTTGCGGAACCTCTTTTAGTTCTATAAATTTTATTTTCATACTATACCCTTTATTTAAAGAAGTTGGCACAATAGAAATACCAAAATTATTTTCAACCAATCTATAAATAGAACTTGCATTTATTGTAGAATGAGAAATCATTGGTGTATAACCGCTATCATCAAAAAGTTGCATTACCTTTTCATAATACGATTTGCTATATGAAGCATCAAATAGAATAAAGTGTTCTTCTTTTAATTGTGCCAAATTTTTAAAATTTGAGGTATTAATAGGATGGTTCTCTGGTAATACCAATGAAAACGTTTCTTCTTGAGTTAGTTTTATTTCTAAACCTTTAGGTACACGCTCTTGTCGTATAAAACCTACTTCTATTTCTTGATTTAATAAGGCTTCTATTTGCTGTTTATTATCGATCTCTTTTAAATTTATTAAAATTTTAGGATGGGTTTCTTTAAATTTTAATAACAAATCAGGAATTAATTGTTGCATGGCAGAACCTACATATCCCAATCTTAAATTCCCATCGATACCATCACTTAACAATTTGGCATGATTTAAAATCGCATCTAATTGCTTAAAATTCATATTAATTTCACGCTGTAGATAAATTCCTACTTGTGTAAGTTTTACTTTTCGATTATGACGTTCAAATAATTGTATGCCTAGATTTTCTTCTAATCGTTTTATTTGTCTACTCAATCCTGGTTGTGAAATAAACAAGTCTTCTGCTGCCTTTCTAAAATGTAATGTTTCTGCCACGGCTAAAAAATAACGTAAATGTCTATACTCTATTTGATGCTTCATAGTTATTGATTGTTGATGTTAATAGTCTTGTAAAGCATCAAAAGTAAACATATCTTTGTGAAAACAATACCAGATAACATGTTTAAATACGGAATAGATAAATTAACAGTTGCAAAAGTAATTGCCATTTTAAATGGAAAACTAAAAACAACCTTAACTAAAGAAGCTATTGAAAATGTAAATACCTGTAGACAAAAGGTAGAAACAATTGCCAGTTCTAAAGCTGCTGTCTATGGTATCAATACAGGTTTTGGACCTTTATGTGATGTACAAATTACACCTGAAGAAACGAGTAAGTTACAAGAAAATCTATTAATTACCCATGCCGTAGGTGTAGGGCAACCTATTACCAAAGAGCTTTCTAAAATTATGCTAATAACTAAAGTCCATGCCTTATGTCAAGGATTTTCAGGCATACGATTAAAAGTTATTGAGCGTATTCTATTTTTTATTGAACATAATTTGATTCCTGTGGTACCAGAACAAGGGTCTGTGGGTGCCTCTGGTGACCTTGCTCCGTTGTCGCATCTATTTTTACCTTTATTAGGTGAAGGTGAATTTTGGCTAGACAACAAAATAGTACCTGCTAAAGAGGTCTTAAAAAAACACAATTTGCAAGCAATTACGCTACAAGCCAAAGAAGGTTTAGCATTAATTAACGGTACTCAATTTATTTTAGCACATACCATTGTTGGTTTACATAAAATGAAGTATTTACTCAATTTAGCCGATTTGGCTGGTGCTATGAGTATTGAAGGCTATAAAGGAAGTGCATCGCCATTTAAAAAAGCATTACATACTATTCGTCCGTATAAAGGCACTTTAAAAGTCGCCAAACGGATGCGGTTGCTCTTTAAGGGTTCTCAAAATATTATGTCTCATGAAAATTGTGAGCGTGTACAAGACCCATATTCTATGCGATGTATACCACAAGTACATGGAGCTTCAAGAAATGCGTATTATCATTTAAACAAATTAGCAAAAATAGAAATGAATTCTGTTACAGACAACCCGATTGTTTTGAGTGATACCGTAGCTATTTCTGGTGGTAATTTTCATGGTCAGCCCTTAGCTATGGCTTTAGATTATGCCTCAATTGCAGCTTCTGAATTGGGCAATATTGCTGATAGACGTTGTTATTTACTCATTGAAGGAAAATATGGATTGCCTCGTTTACTAACGGATAAAGGTGGCTTAAATTCTGGATTTATGATTCCGCAATACACCACGGCGGCTTTGGTTACCGAAAATAAATCATTGTGTTTTCCGCCTTCGGCGGATAGTATACCAACATCTTTAGGACAAGAAGATCATGTATCTATGGGAAGTATTTCTGGACGAAAATTTAATCAAATATTAGAAAATATAGAAAAAATTATAGCTATTGAACTGATGTACGCAGCACAAGCCATTGAGTTTAGGAGACCTTTACATTGTTCTGAAATTATTGAAAAAAATCATGCAATTATTAGAACAAAAGTAGCCAAGTTAGAGGAGGATAGACTGTTGAAAGGTGATATTTATGCTATGATAAATTTAGTTAAAAACAGAACCTTTATTGTAAAATAGAACCTTATGACCTTTAAAGAACAAATACAACAAGGAATACCTGCAGACTTACCATCAAAACATGTATATCCTAAAGGTATTAATAGAGCTACAAAACGTAAAGACATCTTAAATAAAGATGAAAAACAGTTAGCTATTCGGAATGCCTTACGCTATTTTCCAAAAAATTGGCATGCTGAATTGGCTGTAGAATTTGCACAAGAACTCCAAGATTACGGGCGTATTTATATGTATCGTTTTAAACCAACCTATGATTTCTATGCAAGACCTATTCATGAATACCCTGCACAGTCGCAACAAGCTGCGGCTATTATGCATATGATTCAAAATAATTTGAATCCTGATGTGGCACAACATCCTGAAGAGTTGATTACCTATGGTGGCAACGGTGCAGTATTTCAAAATTGGGCTCAATATTTAGTTACCATGCAATATTTGTCTACCATGACTAATGAACAGACTTTACATCTCTATTCTGGTCACCCTATGGGATTATTCCCTTCGTCAAAAAATGCACCTCGCGTAGTGGTAACTAACGGTATGATGATTCCTAATTATTCAAAAGCTGACGATTGGGAGCGTTTTAACGCGTTAGGTGTTACACAATATGGACAAATGACGGCTGGGAGTTTTATGTATATTGGTCCTCAGGGAATTGTACACGGAACAACAATTACGGTAATGAATGCTTTTCGAAAAATATTGCAAAAAGGAAAAACGCCTGCAGGAAAAATATTTTTAACCTCAGGCTTGGGAGGTATGAGTGGAGCACAACCCAAAGCAGGAAATATTGCGGGTTGTATTACTGTAATTGCCGAAGTCAATGAAAAAGCTGCACGTAAAAGACATGAACAAGGTTGGGTTGATGTTTTGGTTGATAATTTAACCGATTTAGTAAACCGAACTAGAAAAGCACAAGAACAAAACGAAGTTATTTCTATTGCTTATATTGGAAATATCGTAGATGTTTGGGAACGATTTGATAAAGAAAACATCTTTATTCATGTGGGTTCAGATCAAACTTCACTGCATATTCCTTGGACAGGTGGTTATTATCCTATCGATATTTCTTATGAAGAATCGAATCGATTAATCAGAGAAGAACCTGCCATTTTTAAAGAAAAAGTTCAAGAAACCTTACGCCGTCATGCTTCAGCAATTAATAAACACACCGCAAAAGGCACCTATTTCTTTGACTATGGAAATGCCTTTTTGTTAGAAGCTTCTCGTGCTGGAGCGGCAATTTATAAAGATAAGAATGGTGATTTTTGTAAAGAAAACTCTCCTTCCCTTGTGGAAGGAGACGGAGGATGGGCATACAAATCGTATGTACAAGATATTTTAGGCCCTATGTGCTTTGATTATGGTTTTGGTCCTTTTCGATGGGTTTGTACTTCTGGAAAATCGGAAGACTTAGACAAAACCGATAAAATTGCCATGGAGGTATTGCAAAAATTAATGGAAAATTCACCAAAAGAAATTCAATTGCAACTACAAGACAATATTACTTGGATTACAAATGCCAAAAAGAATAAAATGGTTGTAGGTTCGCAAGCACGAATATTATATGCTGATGCTGAAGGTAGAATTAAAATTGCAAAAGCCTTTAATGATGCTATTGCAAAAGGAGAAATTGGTGCTGTGGTTTTAGGTCGAGATCATCATGATGTCAGTGGTACCGATTCTCCATATCGAGAAACCTCTAATATCTATGATGGAAGCCAGTTTACTGCAGATATGGCAATACACAATGTAATAGGCGATAGCTTTAGAGGTGCAACGTGGGTTTCTATACACAATGGTGGCGGTGTTGGTTGGGGCGAAGTAATTAATGGTGGTTTTGGTATACTACTTGACGGAACAGCAGAAGCAGAAGAACGCCTAAAAAGTATGTTGTTTTATGATGTAAATAACGGAATTGCACGTAGAAGTTGGGCAAGAAACAATGAAGCATTATTTGCAGTAAAACGTGAAATGGAACGTACACCAAACTTAAAAGTAACACTTCCGAATATTGTAGAAGATGAATTATTATCAAATTTATTTTAATCATTAAAAAATGCCTTTTTTCAATCCCGAATTACGGGACGATATGAGAAGGTTAAAATGGTATTATGAGTATATTATTTAAAAACATTAAAGAATTAGTCCAAGTGAGAGATAAAGCTATTGCTTTTGTTTCTGGTGCTGATATGAAGGTATTACCCAGTATTAAAAATGCTTTTTTATTGGTTGAAAATGGATTGATTTCCGATTTCGGAACTATGGTTGAATGTCCGAAACTCAACGTAAAGACAACCATTGATGCGACTGGTAAAATTGTAATGCCAACATGGTGCGATTCTCATACTCATATTGTCTATGCAGGCAATCGTGAAGGTGAATTTGTTGATCGAATTAAGGGTTTGTCGTATGAAGAAATTGCAAATAAAGGCGGTGGTATTTTAAACTCTGCCAAAAAATTACAAGCTCTTTCTGAGGATGAACTGTATGCACAAAGTAAAATTCGTTTGGAAGAAATTATGCAATTAGGCACAGGTGCTGTTGAGATAAAATCGGGTTACGGATTAACACTAGAAGCTGAATTAAAAATGTTACGAGTTATTAAAAGGCTTAAAAAAGACTATCCAATAGCAATTAAAGCCACTTTTTTAGGTGCACATGCTGTCCCTGCTGATTTTAAAGACAATAAACAAGAGTATTTAGAAATGCTGGTCAATGAAATAATGCCAAAAATTGCCGAAGAACAATTGGCAGAATTTGTCGATGTGTTTTGTGAAACAGGATATTTTTCAGTTGACGACACTGAATTTATCCTAAAAGCTGGTAAAAAACATGGATTAATTCCTAAAATACATGTAAACCAATTTAATTCAATTGGCGGAGTTCAAGTTGGTGTAAAACACAATGCTTTATCAGTAGACCATTTAGAAGTAATGAATGATAATGATATAAAAGCTTTAAAAAATACCCAAACCATGCCTGTGGCTTTGCCTAGTTGTTCTTATTTTTTAAGCATTCCGTATACACCAGCACGAAAAATGATAGATAACGGACTACCACTAGCTTTAGCAACCGATTACAATCCTGGTTCAACTCCTTCAGGGAATATGAACTTTGTAGTTGCTACCGCATGTATTAAGATGAGAATGACCCCAGAAGAAGCGATTAATGCTGCAACTCTAAATGGTGCCTATGCTATGAGTTTTGAGCAGCAGGTTGGTTCTATTACCAAAGGGAAATTAGCCAATTTAATACTCACCAAACCCATAGAATCTATAGCGAGTATTCCTTATAATTTTGGTTCTAATAAGATTGAAAAAGTGTTCTTAAAAGGGGAAGAATTATAAAAAACTAGACACTTTTGATTTAAAATAAACCCCAAATTCTAATCTAAGAATTTGGGGTTTTATGTTTATATGTTTTGTATTTCAACCTAAGTAGAGGGTTTACCCTTTCAAACTAGCCACTAAATATTCTCTGTTCATTCTAGCAATGTTTTCTAAAGAAATTCCTTTTGGGCATTCAACTTCACAAGCACCTGTATTGGTACAGTTACCGAAGCCTTCTAAATCCATTTGCTTTACCATATTAAGAACTCTATCGGTTGCTTCAACTTGACCT
>JAJRPL010000068.1 GCA_024280815.1 Bacteroidota bacterium | reverse complement strand
TGTTTCATCTATGCTTAGAATGCTTGCACTTGAATCAATTAAAAAAGGATGAAAAATGAGTACAAAATTAGAAAAAAGAAATGAAATGACAAAAATAAAATCAAAATCAAAAACATGGTCGTATGATCAACAAATACAATAAATGAGTTTTGCACCCTCTCTATTGTTTATCCTCAAAGATATTACATCTACTTTATCTTCCTCTAAAAGATTAAACTTCTTTTTTTGATTTTTGGAGAGGGTGACATATTTGTTTATTCTTCTAATGAACAGTAACCTATCCCATCAAAGTTTGAATAAAGAGCTTCATATTTGTTTTTTTCTGTCTTTATAAATTTAAGTATTGGCATCATTAAATCCTTTTGATTCTATTAAGTAAAAGGTGTAATTTTAACACCGTACAGCTTACCGAAAATTAGCGTAAAACCCCTTGCTTTAGCTATGGGGAGTATGTCAAAACATACCAATATACCTTTTTACTAACTCAACAGAAACACCTTTAGAACCTCTTCTCTCATTTGTATCATTATTAATAAGAACTAAATCAACAACATCATCAGAAATAAAAGTAACAGAAGAAATAGTGTAACTAACATCATTTATAGAAATAATCTTACCCTCAAAAGAAAAAACTTTATCATCATCCAAAGCAGATAAAATTTTTCTTTGAGGTACGGAAAGTTCAAAACTAATATCTTGTAATTGTTCTTTATAATATATTTTCCTCTCCTCATGCACATAAACAATATTGAAAGATAAAAGAAGTTCAGAATTATCTAAAAGCTCTTTTCTAAATAAATATTTATCATTACGAATAACACTAGGAGAGCCACATACACCCACGTTAAACTTAGAATACAAAAAAGAAAGAGTATAACCATTTGAAGTAGGCTTATTGGATAAAATAAATCGTAAAAGAGCTTTGAGTTTAGGAAGATGATTAGGAATAGATACAATTCTATGCGTTATATCTTGTGAAAATCTAATACCTGTAGTGTGAGCTAAAATCTTTGCAGATATACCCCCAACTTTAATAATAAAAGTGTCTTTGTTTTCATCAAAAAAAGCACCACCTAAAATAGTATCTCTATATTCACCCACTCCCTCTTTGTTAATTATAAAATCCGTCCAACGTAAATCATTTATAAATTTTTTAACATCATTAGTACGTTTGTGAGGGTGTTTATATCCCATAAGTTGAGCAATTCTATATAAAGATAAGTGAATATTAAAGCTACCACTTTCAGTAGGTTTAGAAACAAAATTATTATCAGAATAAATAAGAGATAAAACATCTGCGTGCCTTCGGTGCAACGAGTGAGAGATAAACACTTTTTTATTATTTTTATATTCCCCAATAAGTTTTGGTCTAACATAATGAGTACGATTACCACGTGAGGTGGCATTGAATATGTTTCTACGAAAAAAATCAGCGTTCATAAATCCATCATTTTGTTTACATCTTAAATTAGCATATTCAACTTTAGTAAGTTTTCTATCTTCTTCAAATAAAACATCATAAATATTAGTTTGTTTTTTCATATTTATATATCCCTTTTTATACGTGATAATAAAATTATATCACAATAAAAAGGGATATCGTAACAATAAAAAGGGATATATAAAAAAAGATGCGTAATGTGTAAAAAGGGATATTATCACGTATAAAAAGGGATATTATCACGTATAAAAAGGGATATTATCACGTATAAAAAGGGATATTATCACGTATAAAAAGGGATATTCATTAGATATATACTTTAGGATATATCTGTTAGTCTTAATTATTAGGAACTCTATAGAGTTCTACTAATAATTAGAAAAAGAAAATTAAAAAAAGATTTTGAAAGTTGTAAATACCTAGTCCTGGTACTGCAACCTCACAACGCTTTGCTAACGTGACTTTGCCGTCGTACCATTCCGTCAAACATCAAAATACAAATTTTTTTGATTTAATGGGAAAACCCAAAAAAGAGCAATGATTAAAAGAAGTAGTGATTAAAAGCATAATAAGACTTGTTTAAATTAGTATTTAAAAGCATAAAATTAGCCTAAATCCTTTTTTAAAATGATTTGGCATAGTAACCCATCAAAAATCTAAAAAAACGCTTATATTTGGTTTTAAGCGTTTTTTATTGCTATTAATTCTTCTTGGGTGTAAGGGGTTATTTTTTCATCTAAATTAATATTTTTTATAAGTGTGTCAATATCAATAAAAAAAAGATATTCCCAAATTGGCATAATATTAGCAATAGAAATCATAATTTTTTTATTTAATGTCACATATAAAATACGATTATAAACTTCTCGATCCAATAAATCTTTTTTGGCTCTGATTACATATTTTCGATAAGAGTCGCTAGACTTTTGATGCATTTCTACTTCTACGGCAATATTTATAACTTTTGCGGATAGGATTAAATCTGGAATTGCAAAATAATTTTTAGAATGATGATATACAGATATTCTATGTACTTTTCCCAATTTTGATAAATGAAAATATGTAATCTGCTCTATCATATGATGTTTCATTTGACTAACAGAGCCTGTATATATTTTAGGCTCATGTCCTAATTCTTTTAATAAATCTCTAACACCCTTTGGTAAAACTAAGGCATACTTAGGCTTTACACGCTCTGTAAGTTTATATTTTAGAAGTTTCTTTTTTTTCATAGATGATAATTTATTTCTTGCAGATTGGACAGATTTATAAAAAGTTTTACCAATTACTTCGGGGTAAGTTCTCCCAAATATGCTTATAAAAATAAGTATTTCTAAATCTTTCTCATCATAAGTAAGTTTTTTCATTTTTATGATTTTATCCTAGTTTACGTCTGTAATTTATTTTCCAGAACAAGTAATCGCCTGCTAATGATGCAAAATTAATGATGAAAATTATAGTAAAGAAAAAATATGTATCTACGTGTGAAATAGTTACGCCAAAAAAGCCTATAATTAAATTAACAAAATAGGCTATATATTGGTCTAAATTTTCTCCAAAAAAATAACCTACAATAGCCCATAGACAAAGCATTATAAAACCTACAAAATAGGCTATTTTAACGCTATATAGTGTTTCAAACCATATGTCAGATATGGCTTTTTTAACCCCTCTTTTTGATGCTGGCGTATCAGAGGGTGCATAAGCTCTAATCGTGATAGTTTTTATATATTGCATCACCCATGAAAATATAAATATACCTGCTTAAAAAAGAATGATACCTATCCATGAGCTAAATGTACCAAGCATAAGCATTACAGGTACAATAAAAAAAGAGAGAATAAAATAAACAATAATTTTATTAATTTTTCTAGTTCTCTCAAAACTTCTCCATTCAGACAGCCTATCGTGGATTAAAGCATCAAATTTACCGATACCCTGTGAAGTCCCCCCCTCTTCTCTTGATATATAGTTTTGTAAAACGGCTCTCATTCCTAAGCTAACCTTTTTTCTAAGATTTTCGCTCTCTTCTCCTCTACCACTCTCGTACTGATTTTTATGAAAATCTCCACTACCCATGATTAGCCTTTGTTTTTATTTTTTTTGCTATAATTCTTTTGTGGCTCATATTTTATATTTCCCACGATTGTTTAAGCCAACTTTTCCGAGTTGGCTGTATTTATCCCTAACCCTAAAAATCTTTTAGTTCTGGTGCATTCACTACAGGATTATATTCTGCTGTAGCATCATAATGTACTAAATATCCATTTATATCTACTTCTCCCCCGTCTATCATTATCGCTATCTCCTCTCTGTTTAATTCATATCCCTGTAAAGGTTTTGGGGCTAAATTCATAATAAAAGTACACCCTACAGGCTTATTATCTTTGAATTTGTTGTTTTCACATTTAATCATAGGCGGTCTTGATTTTTGTTTTGTTTTGATCCCCTCTATTTTTTTAATTGTGCCTTGACACAATGGGCATTTTAAAATATTACTCATGCTGTTTCCTTTGTATTTAATTTTTTTAAGTTTTTAAACTTAAAAGAACACTTTTAAAAAATGCACTTTTAAATTAAAAGTTTGTCCCCTCTTCTTCTTGTATTGAGGACATCATATCTTTTTCAATTTTAGACATTTTTTTAACACCCTCTTTTGGTGAAACAGGCTCATTTTTTCTTTCCGATTTGATGCCTATATCTTCCTCTTCTAATCTAATCTCTTTTTGAATGAAGTCTTTTTCATAAGTAGAGAGAATATAATCTTTATTGTTAATGCTGTGCCAATCAAAAGGAGTAGTAACTTTTACAAAATTTGTTTCTATGAATACGGCAGTATTGAGATATTCTGATATGAGTATAGCGTGCATCTGAAACCACATCGCACGTATTCTTGTAGTGTTGAGTAGTGGCTCTAAGTCTTGCGAAAATGTATCCTCTAAATTCCTTTTTGAATATTTAGTAACAACTTCATCACCACCTAGCAAACCTACGTATTTTAATGTTTCAGTATCAGAAATTTTATAAAAAAGTTTTACAGTACAATTTGATAAAACGGCATTTCTTATGCTTAAATCTTCAATTTGTGATAAGTCCTGTAAAAGTAAACTACAATTAATCCCAAACCCTGCAAGTGTGGATAATCCCCCAGACAATCTTTTAGATACATAGAATGAAACTTCATCAAAAATTGCATGACAATTAGCAAGTTTTCCTTTTGCTTTTTCTTTTCGTACAGTTTGAGAAATATCAATATACAAAAGTTTTATCATTTGCAAACTAGATGAATTTTCCATGTCACATTTAAAATATAAAACTTTGCCATTATATAAAGCTTCTTCGATCGAATGTTTTGTATAAATATTTGCATTAAGTAGCAGTTCAAATATTTTCATATAAATCATTTCTAGTGCTTCCATATTTTTTTTATTAAATTGCAATTCTTCAAAAAGTTCTTTATCAAAATACATCATGGATAATTTTTTTATCCGTTTTTCGCTTTTCTTCTCTTTTTGTAATTCTGCTTGTAGCTGTTTATATTTGTTTAAATCATCGAATAAGCATCGCACATATTCTAAAATAAAATACCACTCTTTTGGGTTTTTCCCCTCTGGGTTATTTTTAGGACTGTAGAGTACAGTTAAAATTTTTAAAAGTGTCATTCTTTGATTTCCCCTGTAGTGTTCTACTGCGGGGTCTGTACTTTTCTCAAACTCTAACGCTACTGACATTTTTTCCCACATATCAATAATTGTATCATCTTCATTAAAGCCACTATAAGAAAAATCATTAGGGTAATTAATAATCAAAAAATCATTTTCTCTATTTTGTTTTTCTAGTTCTTCTTTTATTATTTGTGGTGTAAAATCTTCTTGCTTGACATCGACATAAATTAGCCCTTGCTTATTACGTAAAGTTTCTAAAATATTGTTACCAATAATAATACCTTTTCCACTTCTCGTATACCCTACAAAAAGTTTATGATTAATTGCTTTTTTTGGAATATACATAGGCTTATATTTTTTTTATTTGTATCAAAAGTTACTCCAAAAAATTCATGTCCTTTTTTGCATATAAATTTTTCTGGAGTATAACTTTTAGGTGGGTGATAAAGTTCTTTTTTTGCAGTAATAATAGACGTTATTGAACGCCCTAAATTTGATGAAAAAGTTCTAAGCCTTTCGTCTTCTCTTTCCTCTAAATTTTTCTTTTTCTTCTTTAAAAAACCAAACATTTGTACCCCTCAAAAAAGCTCAATTATTAGATTATTATATAATAACTTAATATTTTGCGTGTATATGGGCATTATATCACAATAAAACAAAATTAAAAAGATTGAAAGCCTTATCAACTCCAAACTAATTTAATTATAATTTACAAGCAGTCAATAACTAAGATACTACTATCAAGATTTTAACTTACTTATGACTTAGTAGTACTTAGAATTTCAAAAAGTTTTATATCGTTTATTTTGTAGTAATTTAATATCGTAATTAATATTGCTTCTTTAAATTTTACTGGGCTGTTATTTTTAAGATATTTCATTCTGTTTATATTGTCAAAAGTTGATTTTTTTAGATTTACATACTTATGAACTTCTTGAAAATTTAGTGATAATAATTCGGCTAAATCGTGCATATCTTTTATTGATTGAGCACCCTCTTTTTTACGCTTTTTTTTAATGATTTCTTTTTTAGTTTCTAAGCCTAATTTTTTAATTTTTTGATAGTAACTAGGTAAGCTTATGCCTGCTTCTCTTGTAGCATTTATTACTGTATTACCTCCTAAAATACTATTATGAATTTCTATTATTTTTGCATCTTTAATCATCTTATTTCTTTCCTTTTATCTAAATTTTTCTATCTCTGTACTGTGCAGTTCTCTTATCTCTTCTTCACAAATATTTTTGTCCTTAGCCCATTCTCCTACATATTCATTATCTACTCCAAGAACTCTAAAAAGTGATATGTTATTGTAGTGGTCTTTGCCCTTTTGTATTCTATATTTTAACATTTCATACCCTAAATATTTTTAATAGCTTACCCCTCTCTTAGAGATAAGCTTTAGTTTAATCAAACAAAAAGTTTGATATTGAATAGAACTTATTTTCTATACATTTGCCCAAATTTTTACATTTATTTAGTATTAATTTGGACATGATTTACCCCTCTTTTTTTGGGGATAGGTTGGTTAATCTGTGACAGATAACATATGTTGCATGATATGTATCTCCACTTTTTGTAGTCTTAACTCTTTGAGATAGCTTACCCTCTATAGCAACTCTTGCCCCCGTGCTTATGTTTTGATTAACATATTCTGCACTTGCTCCAAAGAGTGTAACCTCTGTAAATACTGTCTTTTTTTTGTTGTCATTGTTAGCAACAGTTAAAAAAGCTACACTTTCTTTATTCTCATTTCCACCTATAAAATGTGGTACTTTGCCTATGTTTCCGATTAGTTGTACTGTGTTCATTTTTTATTTCCTTTGATTGTTTAATGCATAACCTTTTAAGTTATGTTATATTATAGCAAGTTTCCTTATAAGTACGCTTAAATTAATACTAAAATAAAAATATTTTAATATTAAATTAGATTAATTACTAAGGCTATGCCGCCTTAGTAATTTTACTACACTCTAAAAGATAATCTGTTGCTTTTTGTGCTTCGCTTGAAGCTTTCCAGAGTATCTTTTTGTTTTCTCTAATAGCTTTAATCCATCCCTCTAAGTATTCTACGTGCTGACAAGTTTTTATATTTATGTTGAACTCTCCACACATAAAAACGCTTGTAAGTTCTGCTATGAGTTCTTCAAATCCATAATTTTTACTTGTCATAGTTGTACACATATCTCTATTTAGTCTTTTTTTGTGTCCTGTGCTGTGTCCTAGCTCATGAAATAATGTTGAGTAGTAATCTTCTGTACTCTTAAATCTTTCTAGTTTTGGGATGCGTACCTCATCAATAGAAGGAATATAACAAGGTTGAAAACCCTCATTTTTAATAGCTATAGGTAACGTATTGATGTACGCTTCCACGTGTCCATTTCTTTCATTTTCATATTTTTTTATAGTAGGCATTTTAAACTCTATACCCTCTATTTGTTCAATGTTAAAAACTGTATAGTATTTAATCATAGGGTATTTTATTCTTTCGCCCTTGCTGTCTAGCTTTTTGCTTTCTGCAAATGTATAGAAAAAAATTGATGTGCCTTTCTCTCCTTTTTTAACTTTTCCACCAAGTGCTAAAGCTTGTTTAAAGGTCATATAACGGTTAGTTTCGTAACCCTTATCTATAGACTGCATCCATAATAAAAGCACATTAATACCCCTATAACCCTTTTTTGTGTTTTCATTAAAAGGTATTCCATTGCTTCCACCACTCCAAGATTTAACCCATTCCTTGCCGTTCTCTTCCATTGAATTTAATAGCTTGTTTACTGCTTCTTCGTATTTCTCATTAATTATATTTTTTGACATTTTAAACCCCCTTTCTTATTGATAGGGTAGGGAACTGCAAACCATCAAAAATATCATCAGGTAGTAACGCTTCTTTAGGATTTTTTTCTATTCTAATATCTAAGGAGCTATTAACTTTTTTAACTGCTTTCACATAAGCTTCATGGCTGTTATTCGCTTTCACATCTATGTAAGTTGTAAAAGTATCATCACCTAAATTAATATCTATCTCTACGGAGTATAATTTTTTTGTGTTCATTT
>JAJRPL010000067.1 GCA_024280815.1 Bacteroidota bacterium | reverse complement strand
GGTCTTGACGGATTATTACATTCTTATGTAGCTGATGAAATTTTTGAAAAAGAAATAGAAGATGCTTTTATCAAACATACCAACTGGGACGATAGAAAAGCCAGACCTTATATTATTAAAGGGAGTGAAATGCTTACTGAAAAATTAAATAGCGATATTGTTTTCAAAGGGTTAACAGCAACTGCTCCTGGTTTTTATGGCCCACAAGGAAGAGTTTTACGTTTGCCTATTCAAGACATTAATCTAAATAGTAAAATGGATAGCTTTGATTTTAATGGTATTCGTATCACCAACTTAGAAATGGAAACCTCAGCCATTTATGGATTGGCACGTTTGCTAGGTCACCATGCCCTTTCTATGAATGCTATTATTGCCAATAGAGCTAACGGAACTTTTAGCAAAGACCCTTATAAACCTATAGAAGAATTGATAAAATACACTTTAGATAAACTTACAGAATAAGCAGTAGATTATGCAAAAAATAACTATTGGTGGTGTACCTGAACATTTTAATTTACCTTGGCATTTAGCTATTGAAGGAGGTAAATTCAAACAAAAAGGTGTTGATTTACAATGGAAAGAGTTTCCGGGAGGGACAGGTGCAATGTGTATTGCTTTACGCGATGGCAGTATTGATGCCGCTATTATTTTAACCGAAGGCATTATAAAAGACATTATTAATGGTAACCCAAGTAAGATTGTAAAGGTATATGTTGAATCTCCGTTGCTTTGGGGAATTCATGTTGGTGCTCAATCAAAATTCAAAACAAATAAAGATTTAGAAAAGGCAAGAATTGCCATTAGTAGATTTGGCTCAGGGTCACAATTAATGGCTATTGTCAATGCAGTAAATCAAGGGTTTGATATAAATAATTTACACTACGAAATTGTAAATAACCTTGAAGGAGGCATAAAAGCTTTAACTGAAAATCAAGCAGATTACTTTATGTGGGAACATTTTACGACAAAACCATTGGTAGATCAAGGTGTTTTTAGAAGAATTGACAGCATTACTACACCATGGCCTTGCTTTGTAATGGCAGTTAGAAATGATGTTTTAGATAATAAATCAGCACTTATTAAGACGATTATCAATGTCATAAACAATCAATTAAAAAACTTTACAAAAGAACATCATAACACAACCTTAATTGATTTATTTTTAGAACGTTACAATCAAAAAGAGGTTGATGTAAAAGAATGGTTATCTATCACAAAATGTAACAATGAAAAAGCAATTTCAATAGAATTAATTAATAGCATTCAAAATAAATTGGTAAACTTTAACGTTATTAACATAGCAATACCTTATGATGATTTAATTGAAGAGGTGTTTTAAATTTAGTTTATGAGAAAATCTATAGCATTAATCATTTTTATTTTTATTGCTTTTTAACCCGATTTATCGGAGCAATTTTCTCTTTTTAGATACACGTAAATCAACCAACCAATGCTAAAAACCGTTCTAATGTTAAAGTTAGAGCGGTTTTTAACTACTAACCTTATCCAATTCTTTTCTTAAATAATCTGAAATTTCTGTAGTGAATGTCTTTTTTCTATAGTTGATAACAGGTTGAATTCCTACAATTGCATTGGTCAAAAATACCTCATCAGCTTTTTGAAGTTCAAAAGGAGAAATTTCAGTTTCCTGAATTTCAAAATTTTTATCTTTTGAAATTAGTGCTATTAAATTCTTTCTAACAACACCTTTTATGCATCCTTCAGACAATGCTGGAGTTTTAACTACTTTATCCTTTATTAAAAATATATTGGCATTTATGGCTTCAACCAACTGTTTTTTCTCATTGATTAAAATACAATTATCCAATTCGTTTTCATCAGCATATATACTAGCAACCACATTTAGTATTCTATTATTAGTTTTTAAGGTTGAAAGTAAATCTGAGTTCACATAATAATCTTTAAACAGATCTACTTTATAATCCTTTTTTATATTGACTACCAATTCATGTGATTCAATTAAATAACCTACGGCATTGTTTTTGGGCAAATATAAACCTCCATCATTTCTAAAAACAGAAAGTCGAACTCGAGCGTCAATTAATTTATTGGCAATAACAGTTTTTAAAATTTCATTTTCAAAAAACTCTAAGGTAAGCCCCATAGAAATATGCATCCGCAACATCCGCATAGATGCCATTAATCTAAAATAATGGTCTTCAACAAAAATCACCTTACCATTAATAATCTTTAAAGTCTCAAATAAGCCATCGCCGTATTTAAATGCTCTATTATTACCATTTAAACTAAGGTCATTTTTAATAATATTTCCATTAAAATTTATCAGCATATATATCAAAAAAACCTCGAAAAAATCGAGGTATTAACTATTCTACAATCATTTATTTATTAGGCTCCGATAGTTTGTTTTAACTCCGCAATTTGGTTTTCCCAAAACATTTTAGATTCATCTAATTCATCTTCATCTGCAAAATCGGTTACAATTAAAGAAACGTCAGAAGTTAATGCATCTACTATAATGGTAAACTCAAAGTATATATCGTCATCGTCATCATCTAACCATTTATATTTTATTTTTTCATTTGTTTTGTAAGAAATTCTTTTAGCTTCTTCTTCAGAATCATCCCAAATAAAAGTGAATATATCACTTCTAGAATTAACATTATCGGCAAACCATTCACTCAATCCATCAGGTGTTGAAAGATATTGATATAAAAATGCTGGTGAAGCATGCATTACAAATTCTATATCAAATTTTATTTTATCAGACATTAGCATCTTTTTTTTATGGCTGACAATATATATAATATCTTATTTTAAAAAAAACTTTTTTAATTAAAAAAATAATAAGAAAGAAGCCTTGTCTCTCCTAAATTTGTTTTTATATTTGCAAACTTAAAAATGGCGAGGTAGCTCTCCCGACACTTCGGGAGGTTAGAGCGTCTTACAAAAGAGATTTTTTCTCTTTTAAACAAAAAATAAATGGCGAGGTAGCTCAGTTGGTTAGAGCGTCGGATTCATAACCCGGAGGTCGGGGGTTCAAATCTCCCTCTCGCTACTTTATAAAGAGGTGTTTTTTATACCTCTTTATTTTTTTTGAAATTTTCCTTTTTTACTACCTTGATACATTTCATATTTTACCAATCTACATTCTAGTTTTCCATTAAAAACTTTAATTCTCTTCGAAGTTCTTAAACCTACATTTTTTAGACCGTTTTCAAAATCAGAGGTAATTAACCAGGCATTGGTATTCGGATAACCTTTTTTGAGTGTATTACCAATTTCTTTATAAAAAACAGGAACATCAATTTCTATTCGTTCGCCGTAGGGTGGATTAAACAAGATAATTGTCTGGCCTTCTATCTCTTTTTTTGTCTTAAAAAAATTGTTTTGCTGTACGGTAATAAACTCTTCTAAATTTGCATTTTCAACATTGTCAGTCGCTTTAAAAACTGCAGAAGAAGCTCTGTCATAACCTATAATTTCTCGGTTAGATTCTCTGACTTTTTTAAGTAATGAGTTTCTAATAATCTCAAACAAATCTTCATCAAAATCGTTCCATTTCTCAAAACCAAACTCTCTTCTATTGATATTTGCAGGTATATTATTTGCAATCATAGCTGCTTCAATTAAAATGGTACCACTACCACACATCGGATCAATAAAATGTTGTGTACCATCATAACCAGATAAAAGTACTAAGCCCGCAGCCAACACTTCGTTAATAGGTGCTATATTTGTAGCACTTCTATAACCTCTTTTATGTAAAGAATCTCCTGAACTGTCTAAAGATATGGTACAGTCATCTCTATATATATGCACGTTGATTTTTAAATCCGGATGATCTAAATCAACATTAGGTCTCTTACCAAACCGATCTCTAAAATAATCAACTATAGCATCTTTAGTTTTTAAAGATAAATAATGTGAATGGGTAAAATTTTCGGCATTGGCAACGGCATCAACAGCAAAAGAACCATTTACATCTAAAAAATTATCCCATTTAATGGTTTGTAACTGCTTGTATAAATCATCTTCATTTTGTACTTTAAACTTTCTGATAGGTTTTAGAATTCTAACTGCTGTTCTTAAACCTAAATTTGCCTTATACATAAAGCCCTTATCACCGACAAAAGTTACATTTCTAACACCAATTTTCACTTCTGTTGCTCCTAAATCTCTCAATTCTTTTGCCAACAATTCTTCAAAACCAAATAAAGTTTTGGCTAACATTTTAAAATTTTGATCTATCATAATTAATATTCTTCTGCAAAAATACATTTATTACAACTACTAAAATTTGATTTCTTACTTTTGTACGCAATTTTATAATTTATAAATGATAACTGAAAAGCAAGAATGGTTTAAAGATTGGTTTGACACTAAGTATTACCATATTTTATATCAAGACAGAAATGATGATGAAGCACAGCTTTTTATGCGACATTTAGTCTCTTTTTTAGAACTTAAAAAAAATAGTAATATATTTGATTTACCTTGTGGTAGAGGTCGTCATTCAGTATTTTTAAATACATTAGGTTATGATGTTATAGGTGCTGACTTATCAGAAAATAGTATTGAATATGCAAAACAGTTTGAAAACGAAAGTTTACACTTTAAAGTTCAAGACATGCGGATACCATTTGAACTAAAGTTTGATGCCATTTTTAACTTATTCACTAGTTTTGGCTATTTTGATGATGAAGATACTAATATTAAAGTCTTACAAAACTTAAAAAATGGTCTAAAAGAGGATGGCGTTTTAGTAATAGATTTTCTGAATGTCAATTATGTAAAACAGTCAATGGTAGAATTTGAAGTTCTCACTAAAGGCAATATAGATTTTATTATAAACAGATCTATTGATGAAAACTTCATCATAAAGGATATTCGATTTTCGGCAGACGGAAAATCACATCATTATACTGAAAAAGTCAAATTTTTATCTTTAACTGTTTTAAAAAGTTACTTTAAAAAAGCAGGTTTAAATCTAAAACATACTTTTGGCTCTTATAACCTATCACCTTTTGATAGTAAATTATCTAATCGATTAATTTTAATTTTAGAATGAGTTTTATAG
>JAJRPL010000066.1 GCA_024280815.1 Bacteroidota bacterium | reverse complement strand
TGTAATTGCCCAATTTACGGTAAGTAAACCGTACAAGAAAAATGCATAATATTTTTGATATTTATGAATTTTCAACCATTTTGCATGTTTAGAAAAACGTATAATTCTACCAGCATCAATATCTTCATCATGGCCTTGAATATTCGTGTAAGTATGATGTAAAACATTGTGTTGTACTTTCCAGTTATAATCGTTACCTGCAAGAATATAAATACTACTTCCCATCAACTTGTTTACCCATTTTTTACTCGAAAAAGATTCGTGATTGGCATCATGCATTACATTCATACCAACTCCAGCCATACCGATACCAATAATTACCATAAATAAGGCTTGAACCCAGCCTGGTAAATCAAGTGTGAAAATTAAAATTAAAGGTGTAATAAATAAAGCAAACATAACAATTGCCTTAAGATAAAGTTTCCAGTTTCCAGTTTTTTTAATATTATTATCTTTAAAATAATTATTGATGCGTTTGTTCAGTGTTCTGAAAAATTTTGCAGAATCTACTCTTGAAAATTTTATAGTTGTATCTGACATAATTCTATGTAGGTTGTTAATAGTCTATGACAAAATTACACTATTTTTTATGTTACACCGTCATTATTGCTTTAATTTGTCAAAAATTTAACAATAATAAGGTGTTTTTGTTTTTTGAATTCTTCATTGAAGGTTTGATTTTCAGTGATTTTCCTCGAAATTAAAAATATTTTTTTAGATATGATGCCTCGTACTTTTGGGAAGAGGCTGGTGAAATATGGAACGTATTAAAACTTATTTTAAGGATTTATCAGAAGAGCAAATTCAACAATTTGAACAATTAGAGGCTTTGTATAAAGATTGGAATGCTCTAATCAATGTTATTTCACGTAAGGATATTGATGAATTGTACTTACGTCATGTATTACATTCGTTAGCCATTGCTAAAGTACAACCTTTTCAGCCCAATTCTAAGGTGTTAGATGTAGGTACGGGTGGTGGTTTTCCTGGAATTCCCCTAGCCATTTTATTCCCTGAAACGCAATTTTATTTGGTAGACTCTATTGGTAAAAAAATAAAAGTAGTAGAAGAAGTTGCCAATGCTTTGGGATTAAAAAATGTAAAAGCTACACATGGTAGAGCTGAAGAGGTAAAAGGAGAATTCGATTTTATCATAAGCCGTGCTGTGACCAATATGGACGATTTTGTAAAATGGGTACGCAAAAAAGTTGTAAAAAAGCAACATCATGAACTGAAAAACGGTATCCTTTACTTAAAAGGAGGTGATTTAGCTCAAGAACTTGCAAATTTTCCGAAAGCAACTATTTATAATTTGTCAGATTATTTTACTGAAGATTTTTTTGAAACTAAAAAAGTGGTGTATTTACCATTGAAGTATAAAAAGTAGAAGTTTTCGTTTATCGTGAAGCTAAAATGAGTTTCAATTCATATTTAGCGACTGATACCCGCCTGCCGGACGGGCAAGAACGAAGTTAGTCTTTTCTATTGAGAAAGTCAAGAGATTACTTCTCTTCACTTTTATCCCAACCTGTTAATCCTGCAGAAACTACAAATTTCATAACATCACTTGAGTTGATGTCAACAGTTTTTATATTAGCAAGAGGTACAATAAACAACTCTCCTGAAAAATTATAAGAATGAGGAAAATAGACGGCAACTTTGTCTTGCTCGCCTAATAAACCTAAATCTTCTTCAGTAATAAAGCCTAATTTTTCTAAGTCAGAATTTAAATTTACTTTAACTAGTACAGGTTTGCTAAACTTTTTCTCTTTTCCAACAAAAGCAGAAAACAAATCATTAAAAGCCGAGTAAATAAAGTTTAATAGAGGTATACGTTCAATAATATTTCTAAAGAGTAATTTTAAAGGGTCTGCAATAATAGTTCTTCCTAAAAGTCCTACTAAAATTAAGAATAGTATCAATGTTAAAACACCTAATCCAGGAATTTTAATATCAAAAAATTCAAAAAGATATTCTTGTAGTAAACCATCCATAAAGTTGAAAATGGTATAAATAATATAAGCAGTAATACCTAACGGAGCAATGTATAATAACCCTTGTAAAAAATAGTTAACTAGTTTTTTCATACTTATATTTTACCCCTAAAAAGGGTAGTTGTAATTGGTTTTTATAAACCTAATTGACAATCAATTTACGAGTGCTAGTGCTAGCGTCAGCCAATGTTAATTTAATAAAATACACACCAGATTTTTGACCTCTTAAGTTTAGTGAGTGTTTAGTTGAATTCAGTTTTTTGCTATATATTTTTTGACCAACAGTATTGTAAATGGAGATGTTTGTAATTACTGATTGCGATTATATGGTTAAAGGTTCTCCACTTGTAATAGGGTTAGGAAATAGATTAATTTTACTTAATTCAAAATTATTTACTCCAAGAGCAGAAGCATTGAGCTTTCGAATTCTATGGTTTTTGTAATCTGCAATTATGATATTGCCAGCACCATCAATAGTAATATCTGAAGGAGATTTTAACTGAGTATCAGTTCCGGGTTGACCATCACCATTAAATCCGCCACCAAAAAAACCAATACTACCCGTGCCTACTATGGTATTTATGATGCCATCAGTGGTAACTTTTCTAATTCTATGATTGCTTGAATCTGTTATAAAAACATTTCCTAATGCGTCAACAATTAGACCTCTTGGTTCATTGAATTTTGCCTCAATAGCCAATCCGCCATCACCACTAAAT
>JAJRPL010000065.1 GCA_024280815.1 Bacteroidota bacterium | reverse complement strand
GTATTTTTGTCGTATCTTTTTTTAGATTAACACACTTTCATTTAACATTGCATAAATTATGAAAAAAGTAGTCACCTTCGGAGAAATTATGTTGCGTTTATCTCCTCCAGGATTTTTAAGATTCTCACAATCTACTTCATTCGATGTAGTGTACGGTGGAGGAGAGTCTAATGTAGCTGTTTCACTAGCCAACTATGGTGTACCTGTTGATTTTGTAACTCGATTACCCAAAAATGATATTGGTCAATGTGCCTTAATGGAAATGCGTAAACGCAATGTGGGTACTGAAAAAATTATATTTGGTGGTGACCGGTTAGGTATCTATTTTCTAGAAACTGGAGCGGTTTCAAGAGGTAGTAAAGTAGTTTATGACAGAGCTCATTCTGCTATAGCAGAAATAAAACCAGGAATGATTGATTGGAAAGAAGTCTTTAAAGATACCCATTGGTTTCATTGGACAGGTATAACTCCTGCCATTTCTCAAGGAGCAGCCGACGTATGTTTAGAAGCTGTTAAAATAGCCAGTGAAATGGGTATTACCATTTCAACCGATTTAAATTATAGAGCCAAATTATGGAAATATGGTGTAGAACCAGAAACTATTATGACTGAGCTTACCTCTTATTGTGATATAATTTTAGGCAATGAAGAGGATGCAGAAAAACATTTCGGAATAAAACCTAACGGATTAGATATTACGACTCAAGGACATGATGTAAAAGCAGCAGCTTTTTTATCGGTTTGTAAACAAATGATGAAAAAATTTCCGAAAGCAAAAAAAGTAATTACCACGTTGCGTGGATCAATAAGTGCATCTCATAATACTTGGGCTGGAGTTCTATATGATGGTAAAACCATGTACGAATCTCCTCAATATCAAATTACAGGTATTGTAGATAGAGTTGGAGGAGGAGATAGTTTTATGGGTGGTTTAATTTATGGATTATTAGAATATAAAGGTAATGACCAAAATGCATTGAACTTTGCCGTTGCAGCATCTTGCTTGAAGCACACTATTAAAGGCGATGCAAATTTAGTTACTATTGATGAAGTTCAAAAACTAATGGGTGGAGATTCTTCTGGAAGAGTAGCACGTTAAATTCCAGAAGCAGAAAATAAATTTATTAATTAACAAAATCCTTCCCTTCGGGAAGGTTAGGATGGGATGGCAAGATTTTCAAGAATAGAAGTAGCAACAGTAATGGAAAAAACAGGATTAGTTCCTTTGTTTTTTCATAAGGATATTGAATTAGGTAAAAAAGTATTAGAAGCCTGTTATAAAGGCGGAGCACGTATCTTAGAGTTTACAAGTCGTGGTGACTATGCTCATGAAGTATTTGGGGAACTCAATAAATACTGTGAAAAAAACCTCCCAGAAATGATTATGGGCGTTGGCTCAATAACAGATGCTGGTGCCGCTTCATTATATATGCAATTAGGTGCTAACTTCGTAGTAACACCAGTTTTACGCGAAGATATTGCGTTAGTTTGTAACAGAAGAAAAGTATTATGGTCTCCAGGATGTGCATCATTAACTGAAATATCTAAAGCTGAAGAATTAGGTTGTGAAATTGTAAAACTATTCCCTGGTGGAATTTATGGAGCAGACTTTGTGAAAGCCATCAAAGGTCCTTGTCCTTGGACAAAAATTATGCCAACGGGAGGCGTATCAACTGATAAAGAAAATCTTGAGTCATGGTTCAATGCTGGTGTAACTTGTGTCGGGATGGGTTCTAAGTTAATCTCAAAAGATGTTCTAAAAAATAAAGATTTTAAAGGATTGGAAGAAAACGTAAGAAAAACCTTAGCCTTAATTCAACAACTAAAATAAGTAGAATTTAATATTATTACGGGGTGTAGCTTAGTCCGGTTAAAGTGCTGGTCTGGGGGACCAGAGATCGGAGGTTCGAATCCTCTCACCCCGACGAATTAAAATTCTTTTAAATGTTTTTTTAATCTTCGAAAGTCAAAAATTTTCTTTTGTAAATTTTGAGGAATAAATAATTTTTTGAAACGAACTATCCTCAAGGCAGAGCCATTGAGGTATTTCGCTCATTTAATTCTGACCATATGAGTTTACCTGATTTTCTTGAATAACTGGTGTTTTTTACAAAACTTAGAAATGTGTCATCCACCATCAAAAGTGTGTCATCCACCACTAGAAGTGTACCATCTACTATAAAAACAACTTATAATACTGTTATTTAACAAAATACATATAGCTTTGAATAACTTAAAAAATATTATTATGTTCGGAGAAAACGGAAAACCATTTACTTATTTAAATACTGATGAACCTGAGTTCATTAAAATGAGAGAAAGGGTAAATTACTTATTAAAAAACCCAAAAGAAATGGCTGTTAAAATTGATTATGACAAAATACGTGTAGGATTTATAAAACGAAATCATCATGGCTGTATTGATGAGTATTTATTGAATCATATTCTTGGTTTCTTTTTATTAAACCCTGAAATTGACACTCCAATAAATCGTGAAGTATTTTATCCCGCATTATTCATAGTGCAAATAAATCAAGAAATATTTTTTTTAAAATTTTGAAATACAGAAATGTCAAAAAACATCATAACTGTTTTAGACTAATTTTGTAAAAACAGAAGCATTTTATTGCTGTTTATGGGTTAAAAG
>JAJRPL010000064.1 GCA_024280815.1 Bacteroidota bacterium | reverse complement strand
ATTTTGAGGAACCAAATCTACTAAAGCTTGTAAAGGCCCTGATTCTTTTTGATTTTTAGCTTCTTCTTTATATTTTGTAGTATCACCTCCATAATTTTCCACCATTTCAATTCGTGTAGTCTCTGTAATAGAATTTCCTGGCTTTACAATGTTAACCAAAAGTATCCCAATAGAAACTGCTATTATAGTAGTCGTCACATAAATTGCTATGGTTCTCCCTCCCATTTTAGAAAGCTTAGAAATATCCTTTAAATCGGCAACACCAGTTATCAATGCTGCTAGAATTAACGGAATTGCAATTAACTTTAAAGAATTGATAAAAATAGTACCGAAAGGTTTTATCCAATCTTGAATGATCTCTTTACCACCTTCAATATTTGTCATTAATACGCCTACAACTACTCCCAATACCATTCCTAGTAATATCTGCCAATGCAGTGCTAATTTTTTCATTAATTTTGAGTTTAAAATTTGTTGAAAGATAGAAAATTATATTTAATTAAAAATTTGCCATTATGCTTCCTATATTATCATTTTATATAGTATATTGTACGCTCAATTATTAATTATTATTAAAAAAATAAAAAATGGCAGGTATTTTCGATTTATTAAACAGTGATATAGGTAAAACATTAATTAATGGTGCAAGCCAACAATTAGGAAAAGATCAAAAAACAACAACGACAGCATTAGGTGCTGCATTGCCTTTAATTTTAGGGGCTATGAAAAATAATGCTAAAACTCCTGAAGGAGCATCTGGTATATTAAATGCATTAAATAGTGATAAACATAGTGGTGGTATTTTAGACAGTTTAGGAAGTATTCTTGGTGGTGGTGGTATTGATGATGATGTACTACAAGATGGTGCAGGTATTTTAGGACATGTATTTGGAGGTAAAGAACAAAATGTAGCTCAGGCTGTAAGTAAATCTAGTGGTTTAGATTTAGGTTCTGCTATGAGTGTTTTAAAAGTTGCCGCTCCGTTTGTAATGGGATACTTAGGTAAACAAACACGCCAACAAGGCGTAGCTGACCAAAACGGGTTAGGTAGTTTACTAGGCAACATGTTGGGTGATGAGAGTGATCATCAACAAAGTTTAGTAAATAGATTATTAGATGCTGATGGAGATGGTAGTATTATTGATGATGTTGCGGGTATGAT
Source organism: Bacteroidota bacterium (assembly GCA_024280815.1). Taxonomy (GTDB): domain Bacteria; phylum Bacteroidota; class Bacteroidia; order Flavobacteriales; family Flavobacteriaceae; genus Aureibaculum. The sequence goes on along the minus strand of JAJRPL010000064.1, from coordinate 5,597 downwards.
TTTAGGAAAAAGTGGCGGATTAGGAAGTTTACTTGGAGGTTTATTTAAATAAGCTTCTCAAAATAACAAAAAAGTCAAGTAGGTTTTACTTGACTTTTTTTATGCAATAAACTCTCAATTTTTTTATAAAAATTGTATTTTCGCATTTCAATTTTACTATGGAGAAATTAAAAAAACGTTGGAACTTAACTTCTAATTGGTAAGTAGCAGCAATACTTATTGTATTTTCAATTAATGGTTCTTTTGCTGCTTGGATAGCAAAACCTGCTATGCAGTTTATTGGTTTAGGAGCTGAAACCACAAATGCTTGGCTATTTTGGCCAATAAGGATTCTACTCATCTTTATTATATATCAAACAACTTTACCAATGGTAGGTTGGTTATTTGGACAATTCAAATTCTTTTGGGCTTTTGAAAAGAAAATGCTACGCAGAATGGGACTTGGAAGATTATTCAAACAAAAGAGAGTTTAGTCAGTTTTAGCACATAAAAAAAGTTATCAAATTGATAACCTTTTTTAAACTTTCTAAAATAGTCCATTTATCCGTTATTATTTTAGCCTCACGACTGATGTGATTAATAAACATATATTGTAGGGGGCTAGCAGAAAAATCTTCAATACACATTGCGTACACACTCTTGATTTTACCACTATCTGTTAACTCGACAGCAGCTATTGCTTTCTTTTCTTTGCCTTATACTTCTGCCTACTTGCCCTTTTCTCACGTCCACCAAGAACAACTCGCCAAGATGAACATTACCACCCATAGGATGAACACCTTTACTCTGCATAGCTTCACGTACTACGAGCTGTCTTTTCAATAATACCAAAACGAACGGCAGCATAGCTTGCTGAAATACTTTTAGTACTGGTTCCTATGTCGAATACAATAAAAAACGTTTTGCGAGCACCGAATTTGACTTTGTGGAAAAGTGTGTTTGCTGTAGCATATTCTTGATGTAAACTACTATTACATACAAGTACGTGAGAAATCTTTACTTACCTGAGACATTCAAAACCATCATTCCATTTAATCTTAGCCAAGTTTTCTTTACAATCTTCATCCGTTTTAAACCGGTCAGTGAACTTTAGATGATTTTGCCCCCTGAAAATATCCATAATATTACTGTTTTATTGACCTTAAAGAGATGAATTTAAATACTGAACTCTATAAATATTTTCTTAAACCTTTGCGGAAATTCATCTTTTATATACACTTGTTTATTTATAAATGGATGTGTAAATTTCAACGAATAGGCATGTAGATACAAGCCTTTACCAGTTAAAATCAAGTTTTCAATTCCATATGTTGCATCTCCTAATATAGGATTATTGATACTGGATAGATGTTTACGCAATTGATGCCTTCTACCAGTTTGAAGTTTCAATTTTACCAAATTGAGTTTGCCGAATCTTTTTGAAGAAACAGATTCGATTAATTTATAATTCGATTGTGATTTTTTACCTTCAATTTCTGAGGTGATTTTTCCTTGATCACTCATTTCACCAATAGAAACTGCATAATATATTTTTTCAACCTTTTTATCTTCAAACATTCTATTTAAAGCACGAATACTACTACTGGTTTTTCCAACCAATAAAATACCCGTAGTTGCATAATCTAATCGATGAACTGGCTGAGGTTTTGTAGCATCAGTTAGCTTACTTGGTTGAATATTTTGAGTTAAAGCATTGGCAATGGTTTTAAAACTATTACCGCTGACCAAAATTCCAGCAGGTTTATGAATCACTGCTAAATGATTATCTTCAAATAAAACTTTAAGTGAAAATATCAGTTTTTTATTTGGAATGATTTCTTTTGGAATGGATAAAATTATGCACTCACCTCCTTTTATTAAAGTAGCCGAAGTAGCAATACTATCATTAACCGTTATCAACTTTTTCTTTAGTGCTTTTTTTAGTGCTGATTTCGTTAAAGCTGCAATAAAAATACCAACACCATATTCTTGTAGTCGAATTGGAGAAGGTATATTGGGAACAATATGTATTTCGGTTGGCTTGATTATATGTTTATTACCAGTAACTATTCATTCTACGCAATATAACAAACCTCATCAAAACAATACACATAAAAAAAACCCAACCTTCAATAATTGAGGTTTGGTTTTTTATTTTTTAAAACTGTTATAAAGCACTTACGTCATTGCAGCAGCAATACGCTTATACACACCTTTTTCAAGCTTATCTCTCATGCTTGAAAAAGCAGTAATGGTTTCACTTACATCTTCTAAAGTATGTGTTGCTGTTGGTATCAACCTTAATAAAATTATCCCTTTTGGGATTACTGGATAGACCACTATAGAACAGAAAACACCATAATTTTCACGTAAATCATGTACCATTGCCATAGCCTCTGGAATGTCTCCTTCTAAAAAAACGGGTGTTACACAGGTATTAGTATTCCCAATATCAAATCCATTTTCTTTTAAACCAGATTGTAAGGCGTTGGTATTTTCCCAAAGTTTCTCTTTCAATTCTGGCATAGTACGCAGCATATCTAAACGTTTTAATGCTCCTTTAACCATTGCCATAGGCAAGGTTTTTGCAAACATTTGAGAACGCATATTATATTGTAAATATTGAATAATATCTTTATCAGCAGCAAAGAAAGCCCCTATACCCGCCATAGACTTTGCGAAAGTTGCAAAATATACATCTATATCATCTTGTACGCCTTGCTCCTCACCTGCTCCTGCTCCTGTTTTACCAAGTGTACCAAACCCATGTGCATCATCTACCAATAATCTAAAATTGTATTTTTCCTTTAAAGCAACAATCTCTTTTAATTTACCTTGTTCACCTCGCATACCAAATACGCCTTCAGAGATCACTAAGATACCTCCGTTATTTTGAGTAGCCATTTTTGTAGCTCTTTGTAAGTTTTTTTCTAAACTTTCTACATCATTATGCTTATAAACAAAACGTTTACCTGCATGTAAACGAACACCATCTATAATACAAGCATGTGTATCCATATCATAGACAATAACATCATGCTTGGTTACTAAAGCGTCAATAGCTGAAACCATTCCTTGATAACCAAAATTAACCAAATAAGCAGCTTCTTTATTGACAAAAGCAGCACATTCTTGCTCTAATTGCTCATGAAAAGAAGTATGACCAGACATCATTCTAGCTCCCATTGGATACGCCATTCCATGCTCAGCAGCAGCAGCAGCATCTGCCTTTATAACTTCTGGGTGATTTGCCAAACCTAAATAATCATTGATAGACCAAGTAATTACTTTTTTACCATTAAATACCATTCTATTTGATATTGGCCCTTCTAGTTTAGGAAAAACATAATAACCTTCTGCTTGCTTAGCCCATTTTCCTAAAGGGCCTTTATCTTTTATTATTCTTTCAAATAAATCTTTCATTTGTATATTCTTTATCTTTCAATGGTTTGACGTAATAGTTATTCATTCATTTCTATCTGATGAAATATTTTAAGTACTACTATCCAGCATCCATTTTACATCGTTGCAAAATAACCATTTTTTTTAATGCTATTCAAGTGTACAAGCAACTCTTTTTCAACATATTTAACAGCGTAATTTTACTTCTAAAACAAAAAAAAGAGGCTTTTATAAAAAACCTCTTTCAATAATTGTATAAATTATTTTACTCCTTGATAATTTCTATTTTAGATTGAGCAAATTTTTGAGTGTCAAAAAAGCCTTGCTCTTGCATCCAATCGTCACTATATATTTTTTCCATATATCGAGAACCATGATCTGGTAGTATCAATACAACTACACTGTCTTTATCAAAAAGACCTTGTTTTGCATATTGCATAGTCGCCTGCATAACCGCACCACTAGTATAACCTGTAAACAAACCTTCTGTAATTGCAAGTTCACGAGCTCTATGGGCAGCCGATTCATCTGTAACTTTTTCAAAAACATCAATCACACTAAAGTCTGTCGCTGTAGGAACTAAATTTTTTCCTAATCCTTCTATTCTATAAGGATAAATCTCATTCACATCTAATTCTGAAGTTTCATGAAACTTTTTCAAAATAGATCCAAAAGCATCTACACCTAACACTTTAATTGCTGGGTTTTTCTCTTTTAAAAATCTTCCAACACCTGATATGGTTCCTCCTGTTCCACTAGCCACAACAACATGTGTTACTTTACCTTCTGTTTGTTCCCAAATTTCAGGACCAGTAGATAAGTAATGTGCTTCTGAATTTAATTGGTTGAAATATTGATTTATATATACAGAATCAGCTGTTTCTCTATGTAACCTTTTAGCAACTTCGTAATAAGAACGAGGATCGTCTGCACTTACATTTGGCGGACAAACATACACTTTCGCTCCCATAGCTTTTAGCATATTAATCTTCCCCTTAGAAGCTTTAGAATTTACTGCTAAAATACAGTGATACCCTTTGATGATACAAACCAACGCGATGCTAAACCCAGTATTACCTGAAGTAGTTTCAATAACTGTACTTCCTTTTTTCAAGATTCCTCTATGCTCTGCCTCTTCAACAATGTGAATAGCAATACGGTCTTTCATAGAGTGCCCAGGGTTATAGGCTTCATATTTTACTAAAAATTGACCGTCTAATTGGGCTGTGATATTATTCAATCTGATTAGTGGTGTTTCACCAACTAAATCTAATATTGAATTAGTTATCCCTTTATGTTTTTTCATAAATTATAAAATCTTATTATAAAACAACATGCAAATTTACTATTTTTTTTTAAATTACTTAATAATTCCTTCTAAATCTAATAGAAATGCATAATCAATAGCTTTTTCTTTCAATGCATTAAATCTTCCTGATGCACCACCATGACCAGCTTCCATATTCGTATGCATCAACAAAATATTGTTATCTGTTTTATATTCTCTCAACTTAGCTACCCATTTTGCTGGTTCATAATATTGTACTTGAGAATCATGTAAACCAGTAGTTACTAACATGTTTGGGTATTTTTGTTTTTTAACATTGTCATAAGGCGAATACGATAACATATACTCATAAGATTCTTTTTCATTCGGGTTTCCCCATTCGTCATACTCACCTGTGGTCAACGGAATACTATCATCTAACATCGTAGTCATTACATCTACAAAAGGTACTGCTGCAACTACGCCATTAAATATTTCTGGACTCATATTAATAACTGCCCCCATCAACAAACCACCTGCTGATCCTCCCATAGCATACAAATGTTGTGCCGAAGTATATTTCTTTTCAATTAAAGCCTTACCACAATCAATAAAATCGGTAAACGTATTCATCTTATGTAGTAATTTACCATCCTCATACCATTGTCTACCTAAATATTGACTTCCTCTAATATGTGCTAAAGCATACACAAAGCCTCTGTCTAACAAGCTCAATCGTGTACTACTAAACCCATCTGGAATGGTATAACCATATGAGCCATATGCATAAAGCAATAATGGTGTATTCTCATCTAATTTAGTATCTTTTCTACGTACAATTGACACGGCTACTTTTTTACCATCTCTCGCAGTTACCCAAATACGTTCACTTGTATAATTGTTCTTATCAAACTTACCACCTAAAACTTCTTGCTCCTTTTTAACTTCT
>JAJRPL010000002.1 GCA_024280815.1 Bacteroidota bacterium | reverse complement strand
GCTCAATCTACAGCAACTATAATTGTTTTAATGGGAATGCGGAATTTATCAAAAATTGCAAGTGAAATTTTAAAATATAAAAGCGGATTCACACCTTTTGCAATTATTCAAAATGCAACACTACCTGATGAGAAAATTTTTATTGATTCATTATCTAATTATAAAAATAGTATTGAATTGATAAATTATTCAGCTCCTGGAATTTTGGTTATTGGTGATGTGGTTGCAGAGCATCCTTCGTTTTTAGAAGATGAAATTCAACGAGCATTAGGTATTACTTTAATGTAATAATTTTAAAGAAGATGAATGATTTAAGTTTAAAAAAAGCCAATAAAATATTATTCTTTAACACCTTTGCATTTACAGTTAGTTTTGCAGCTTGGTTATTAAATGGTGTATTGGTTACTTTTTTAGTAGACAATCAAATTTTTGATTGGAACGCAGTGCAAATAGGATGGTTAATTGGTATTCCTGTATTAACAGGAGCGATTTTTAGATTACCTGTTGGTATTTTAACAGACAAATTTGGAGGTAGACCAGTTTACACTACACTGTTAATTTTGTGTGCCATACCCATGTATTTTTTGTCTTACGCTACCAATTTTTGGAGTTTTGCTTTATTGAGTTTAGGGTTTGGAATGGCTGGTACTAGCTTTGCTGTTGGTATTGCTTATACCTCTATTTGGTTTCCAAAAGAAAAACAAGGACTTGCTCTTGGTATTTTCGGTGCAGGAAATGCTGGAGCAGCAATAACAACTATGTTTGGCCCAAGATTATTAAATTACTTAACGGATGGAAAAACCAATTTGGATGGATGGCGTGCCATGCCTAAAATTTATGCTACTATCCTTGTTATTACAGCTATTATATTTTTCCTTTCAACACAAAATAAAAAACCAGCAAGTAGTTCTAAAACATTGAAGGGGATGTTAGCACCTTTAAAAAGCATTCGTGTTTGGCGTTTTGGGTTGTATTATTTTTTAGTTTTTGGATGTTTTGTTTCTTTTGCAGGTTGGTTAGTGCCTTATTATACAAATGTGTATCAATTAGATTTAGCCACTGCTGGCTTATTGGTTTCTGCATTTAGCTTGCCTGCCGGAATTATACGGATTTATGGAGGTTGGCTTTCTGATAAATATGGAGCACGGAAGATAATGTACTGGGTATTAGGCTCGTCTGTTGTGATTAGTATTTTATTGTTTATCCCTAAAATGGATGTTTTTACCACAGGACAAGGAATCAATGCTAAAAAAGCAGGTATTGTTACTGAGGTTACTGATGCTTATGTGAAAATTGGAAAAACAACCTACAATTTGACCTTAAAAAATAATAAGCTTAAAAATGTAAATACTGAAATTCATTTACTTCCAATAAAGAAATCTTGGCAAGAGGTAATAGTAAAAGTTGGTGATAAAATTGTAAAAAAGCAATTAATTGCAGAAGGAAAAACGCATATTTATTTTCAAGCAAATATATGGGTTTTTGCCTCTTTAGTTATTTTAATGGGACTCATTTGGGGGATTGGTATGGCGGCAGTTTATAAGCATATTCCTGATTATTTTCCTGAAGAAGTGGGTGTAGTAGGAGGTATGGTTGGTGTGCTAGGTGGGTTAGGTGGATTTATAACGCCAATACTATTTGGGTATTTACTAGCAGGAACGGGTATGTGGTCTAGCAGTTGGATTTTGATATTCTTCTTATCGATAGCTTGTTTGGTTTGGATGCATCGTGTAGTGCAAAAAATGATAGATAAAAAAGTGCCTGAGCTTGGTTTTGAGGAAAATTAAAAAATCAATTTTTAAACCCCGTAATTATACGTATATTTGTTATACAAGAAATCAATTTGGAGACAAAAATTAAAATAGCATTAGTTGATGATCATTTATTAGTAAGAAATGGTATTAAATCACTACTCGAAGAAGAACAAGATATGCTTGTTATTGCAGAAGGTTCTAATGGACTTGAAGCTATTGAAATAGTGCAGCAACATCATCCTGATATCTTAATTATTGATGTGCGAATGCCAGAAATGAATGGGATTGAAGCTGTTGAAAAATTACAAAATATACCCTCATTAAAAACCAAAGCAATAGTCCTCTCTATGCATGATTCCGAACAGTATATTCTAGAATCTATCAAGGCTGGATCTAGTGGTTATTTACTGAAAGACACCGATAAAAAAGAGTTTATCAAAGCCATACATACGGTGTTTAATGGTGGGAAATATTTTAGTGGAGACATCTCTAATGTGATTGTTTCTAATTATTTACAAAGCACATCAAACACTCCAAAAAAGGAAGAGTCAACACAAGAACCAGATCCTTACGGTTTGACAAAAAAAGAGAAAATTATTCTAACACATATCCTTTCAGGAAAGAGAAATAGTGAAATTTCTGAGCTATTAAATAATAGCAAACGAACTGTTGAAACACATCGATTCAATCTGATGAAAAAAATGAATGTAAAAAACCTAATTGAACTTGCAGCAAAAGCATCTAAATACAATTTAAATTGATTTTTTGC
>JAJRPL010000063.1 GCA_024280815.1 Bacteroidota bacterium | reverse complement strand
GTCGCTGCAATTGTTAACAACGTATAACGTTCATAACGGTTTTGTAGCTTGCCTGAAAGTCTGGTATTATTATTTAATTAGGTTTTTAAACTGAAAAATAAGTATCTTTAATCCGTTACGAAACGTTATACAAACCGTTGTGTTTCATACCGAAAAAAAACCAGCCGCAAATTTTACACATTTATTTTTTGCCAACGCTCTATTCCAACGCTAAAAAATAAAAGAGTAAAATCTTTCCAATGCTCGACAACCGAAACGAAAAAATTAACTTAAATTTCAGACTTAAAAAGAAAAAATAAAGAATGGCAGATTTTAAAGCAAAAGCATCACTCATTTGGGATGTTGCGAATTTATTAAGAGGAGATTACAAACAATCTGATTATGGAAAAGTTATCTTGCCATTGACTGTTTTAAGGCGTTTGGACTGTGTGTTGCAACCAACAAAAGAAAAAGTATTGGATTATCTGCCAAAAGTAAAAGATCAACCTGACAAAACAAAAGACATACTTTTAAACAAAATTGCAAAACACAACTTCCACAACAGAAGTAAATACGATTTTGATAAACTAATTGCCGACCCTGACAATATTGCTTCAAACTTGAGAAATTATATCAATGGTTTCTCTTCAAGTGCAAGAGAAATAATTGAATATTTTAATTTTGATGACCAAATTGAAAGAATGGACGACCCAAAAGCCGACATCCTTTTTCAAGTTGTAAAAAAGTTCTCTGAAATTGACCTTTCCGATATGGATAGTATGGAAATGGGTTACACTTTTGAAGAACTAATTAGAAAATTTGCTGAACAGTCCAACGAAACCGCAGGAGAACACTTTACACCAAGAGAAGTTATTAAACTAATGGTAAATCTCTTGTTTATTACCGACAATGAAAGCCTAACCAAAGAAGGGATTGTAAAAACAATGTACGATCCTGCTTGTGGAACTGGCGGAATGTTATCTATTGGCGAACAACACCTAAAAAGTTTTAACCCAAAAGCAAAATTAGAAGTTTTTGGACAAGAAATAAATCCAGAATCGTATGCTATCTGTAAATCGGATATGTTGATTAAAGGACAAAATCCATCTAACGTAAAATTTGGAAACACCTTTACAGTTGACGGATTAGAAGATGAAAAGTTTGATTATGTTTTATCTAATCCACCTTTTGGTGTAGATTGGAAAAAAGCACAAAAAATAATTAAAGACGAATACGAAAACAAAGGATATTCTGGGCGTTTTGGAGCAGGATTACCAAGAATAAATGATGGTTCGCTACTCTTTTTACAACATATGATTTCTAAAATGAAATCTGACGGAACACGTATTGCAGTTGTTTTTAACGGTTCACCTTTATTTACAGGAAGTGCAGGAAGTGGCGAAAGCAACATACGACAATGGATTATTGAAAATGATTGGTTAGAAGCCGTTGTTGCAATGCCTGACCAATTGTTTTACAATACAGGAATTTCTACGTATGTATGGATTGTAAACAACAAAAAAAGCAAAGAACGAAAAGGAAAAATACAACTCATCAATGCTACAGGACAAAAAGATGATGAACTCATAGCAGAAGGCAAAAGAGATTTCAACCGTTTCTACGAAAAAATGACTAAAAGTTTGGGTAACAAGCGTAAAAAAATCATTGAAAACGGAGAAGAAAAAGGAATTGGTTTTATAACCAAAATATATGGCGACTTTGAAGAAAACGAGTTTAGCAAAATATATCCAAACGACTTTTTTGGCTATTGGAGAGCAACTATTGAACAACCACAAATAGAAAATAAAAAAGTAGTAACCGACAAAAAAGGAAAACCAAAAGCAGACACAAAAAAACGTGATTACGAGAACATACCTTTTTTAAAATTAGATGCAGATAAAAAACTCGTACCACAAACCATAAATGAATATTTTGACAGAGAAGTAAAACCACATTTACCAAACGCTTGGGTAGATGAAAGCAAAACCAAAATTGGTTACGAAATAAACTTTACCAAATATTTCTATGAGTTTAAACCTTTACGCTCATTAGGAGATATTAAAGCAGATATTTTGGCTTTAGAACAAAGCACCATTGATTTAGAAAAAACAGTTTTGGACTAATGGAAAGATACGATACATATAAAGATAGTGGAATTGAATGGATTGGAGATATTCCAGAGCATTGGGATATTAAACGACTTAAATACATTGGTGATTCAATTATTGGTATGACCTACAGTCCAAAAGAAATAGTACAAAAAGATGGAACTTTAGTATTAAGGTCTTCAAATATTCAAAAAGGAAAATTAAGTTTAAAAGACACAGTTTATATAAGTAAAGATGTACCTGAAAGATTAGTTGTTCGAAAAGGTGATATACTTATTTGTTCAAGAAATGGTAGTAGAAGGTTAATTGGTAAAAACATTACAATAGACAAAAGAACAGAAGGAGAAACGTTTGGTGCATTTATGACTGTTTTCAGAACTGAACAATACAAGTTTATTTCTCAATATTTTAACTCACAAGTATTTTCTGGACAATCTGGTTTGTTTTTAACTGCAACAATTAACCAATTAACAATCAATACGTTAAATAATTTTTATACAGCACTACCACCAAAACAAGAACAAACAAAAATAGCCAACTATCTCGACCAAAAAACAACCGAAATAGACCAACTCATCAGCCAAAAAGAAACTTTACTAAAACATTATGCAGAAGAAAAAACTGCCATCATAAACCAAGCAGTAACCAAAGGCATAAACCCAAAAGTAAAACTAAAAGATAGTGGTGTAGATTGGTTGGGTGAAATTCCTGTGCATTGGGAAGTGAAGAAGTTATCTTATTGTTTTAATAATATTGGTAGCGGAACAACACCTAAATCAACCAATCAAGATTATTATTTTAATGGTGAGTTTAATTGGTTACAAACTGGTGATTTAAATAATGGAGAAATAAAAAGAACTTCAAAAAAATTACACAGAAAGCATTGGATGATTATTCAACTTTAAGGTTTTATCCGAAAGATGGTATTGTAATCGCAATGTATGGTGCAACTATTGGTAAAATGGGATTATTGAATATTAAAACTGCAACAAATCAGGCGTGTTGTGTTTTAGCAGAACCAAATGGTGTTTTATCAAAATTTGTTTTTAATTGGTTTCTCTCTATGAACAAGCATATTGTTTCAATGGGTTATGGTGGTGGTCAACCAAATATTAACCAAGAACAAATAAGAACCTTGAAAATACAATTACCAGACATTAAAGAACAAACCCAAATAGTAAAACACATAGAAATTGAAACCAACAAAATAAACGCCAAAGTAATCAACACAAAAAAACTCATAGCATTACTCAAAGAATACAAAACAGCATTAATAAGTGAAGTGGTAACAGGAAAAATAAAAGTAAATTAAAAATTAGCATATGACACTCTGTGTATCTTGGATAAGAAAAGTAAACGACAAAGAAGAACTCATCTTTGCAACAGATAGTTGTCTTTCTGGTGGCGAAAGGTGGAATGATGGTGTTAAACTATTTGAATTACCAAGAAAAGATTGTTTAATCAGTTTTGCAGGTGCAACAAATAGAACTTATCCACTTATTTTGAATCTAATTTCATCAATTAAGTTTGATGAACATTTATCCAACAGCAATACAGATATTAATGAAGTTTTAGAATATTTAGTGAATTTATTTACAAAACTTTGTAATTCTATCACAGATTATGGCACACAGGAATTTAAAGATGTTTTAGGTGAGTTTACTTTTTTATTTGGTGGTTATTCTTGGAAAGAAAGCAAATTTAAACTTTGGAAATTGAGTTATAATTTTGCATTAAAAGCAATTGTACACGACCAAGTAAATGGTGATGGTATGTTTTATAGTTTTATTGGTGATGAATTAGAAAAAGCAGAAAAATTATTAATTAAAGAGATTAACGATAATGGTAAAGCACTTTCTCGTGAGTTTGATATGGAGCCTTTTAAAGTTTTACTTTCAATGATACGTGAAGATGATTTTGATAGCATTGCAGGAGAAATTCAAATAGCAAAAATTCATCCACCAGGAACAACAGAGTTTTTAGGTGTGTATTGGCCATCCATAAAAGGTAATAAAACCTTTTTGGGCAAAGATGTAAGTTTAGACAACAATCCAAATGTTAACTTTATTGATCCTGACACAGCAACAATTGTTGGAGAATTACCTGAAAAATTGGTAGAAATTGATAGCGATATTTATGGTATCAATACAAAATTTGTAGAAGATTGTTATCCATCAGAAGATGGAACGGTAAACAAATGTTTGAAATCAGATTTAACTAAAAGAGAAAAATCAAGACTCAAAACAATATTTAACGATATTGCTTATGCTCGATTTATAGAAAACGAACAAGAAGAACCGCAAATAGACTAATTATGGCAAGCATCACAACAGAAAGAGAATTTGAAACAGCCATAATACAAGCATTGGTTGAAAATGGTGGTTATAAAGAAGGAAATTCAGCAGATTACAGCCCAGAATTGGGAATGTTTAAATATGAAATATTAAAATTTCTACAAGAAACCCAAGCCAAAAACTGGAAAAAAATAGCATCCATTCACGGAGACCAAGTTGATAATCGTATTATCCAACGTATCTACAAAGAAATGGATTTAAGGGGAAGTTTAGATGTTGTTCGTAATGGATTTACAGATTATGGTGTTCGTTTTAAGTTGGCATTTTTCAAACCTGCAACCGTTTTAAATAAAGAAACACAAGAACTTTACAATAGAAATCAATTAAAAATTGTTCGTCAGGTTTATTATTCATCCAAAAAAGAGAATAAAAATTCGGTTGATTTGGTATTGGTTTTAAATGGTATTCCATTAGCAACTATCGAACTAAAAAATCATTTTACAGGTCAAAGTACTTCAAATGCCAAAAGGCAATACAATACTACAAGAGATAACAGAGAATTGCTTTTTGCTTTTAAAAAAAGAGCATTGGTACATTTTGCAGTAGATGATGAAGAAGTATTTATGACCACAAAATTGGATGGCAAAAAAACATATTGGTTACCATTTAATAAAGGATATAGAAAGGGAAAAGGAAATCCACCAAATAAAGACGGTTATAAAACAGATTATCTTTGGAATAGTATTTTAGCAAAAGACAGTTGGTTAGATATAGTCCAACGCTTTATTCATTTACAAGTAGAAGAAATACAAATTGAAGGAAAAACATTTAAGAAAGAAAAAATGATTTTCCCACGCTATCATCAATTAGATGTTGTGCGAGATATTGTAGCAGATGTGAAAGAAAACGGAGCAGGAAAAAACTATTTAGTACAACATTCGGCAGGTTCAGGAAAGAGTAATTCTATTGCTTGGTTGTCTTATCGCTTATCGAGTTTACACAATGCAAAAGACGAACGTATTTTTGATAGCGTAATTGTAGTTACAGACCGTAGAGTATTAGACCAACAATTACAAAATACTATTTATCAATTTGAACACAAAACAGGAGTTGTACAAAAAATAGATAAAGATAGTACACAATTGGCATTGGCTTTAAATTCTGGTTTACATATTATTATTACAACCTTACAGAAGTTTCCTTTTGTAATTGAAAAAGTAGAAGAGTTTTCAGGAAGAAAATTTGCAGTTGTAATTGATGAAGCACATAGTTCGCAAGGTGGTGAAGCACATAAAAAAATGAAAGAAGTTTTAGGTGTATCAGAACCTGAAGAAGATGAAGAATACACAGCAGAAGATTTTATTTCTGACCAAGTACTGAAATCGGCACAAGCAAGAGGAAAACAAAATAACATTTCATTTTTTGCCTTTACGGCAACACCAAAACACAAAACATTAGCCATTTTTGGTAAAAAGGGAGCAGATGACAAACCAGAACCTTATCATTTGTATTCAATGCGTCAAGCCATTGAAGAAGGGTTTATTTTAGATGTTTTGCAGAATTACACCAATTACGAACTCTATTTTAAATTATCAAAAGCCATTGAAGAAGACCCAAATCTGAATAAGAAAAAGGCATCAAGAGCAATTGGTTCTTTTGTGAATTTTCACCCACATAATTTAGCACAAAAAACAGAAATTGTAATTGAACATTTCCGACAAGTAGTGGCTAAAAAAATTGGTGGAATGGCAAAAGCAATGTTTGTAACTTCATCAAGAAAACTAACAGTACGATATTTTGAAGAGTTCAACAAATACATAAAAGAAAACGAATACACCAAAGAATTAAAAGTCTTGGTAGCATTTTCAGGAAAAGTAATTGACGACAATCATCCTGATGGTGTTTCAGAACCACAATTAACAGGTTATGGAGAAAAGGAATTGCCAAAAGCATTCAATCAAGAAGAATACAAAATTTTAATTGTAGCCGACAAATATCAAACAGGTTTTGACCAACCTTTACTTCATACAATGTATGTAGATAAAAAATTATCAGGAGTTAAGGCAGTACAGACATTATCGAGATTAAATAGAAAAACACAAGGAAAGGAAGATACATTTGTATTGGACTTTGTAAATGATAGAGAAACTATTTTTGAATCGTTTCAACCGTATTACGAAAAAACAAAAGTAGCGGAAGAACCAGACATCAATCATCTTTTCGATTTAAAAAACAGAATTGATGAAAAGCAAATACTTGCAGAATCAGAAATAAACGCTTTTGCGAATGTTTATTTTAAACCAACAGGAAAACTAACAACAAAAGACCAATCACGCTTATACGCTTTAATTGACCCAGCAGTTGACAGATATAAAGCAATAGAAACAGAAGATGAAAAAGACGAGTTTAAAAAGAGTTTAAGAACTTGGACAAACTTGTATGCTTTCTTGGCTCAAATAATGCCTTTTCAAGAGCCTGAATTTGAAAAATTCTATGCGTATGCTAAATTATTGCACACAAAATTGCCAAAACGAGAGTTAGCAGAAAGTTTGCAATTGGCAGATGAAATTGCAATGGAATATTATCGTTTACAAAAAGTAAATGAAGGAGCAATTGAATTAAAAAAAGGAGAAGATGGAGAATTAGACGGATTAACAGAAGCAGGAATAAAAAGAGCAAAGGAAGAAAAAGCCTTACTTTCTGAAATAATTGAAGTTTTAAACGACCGTTTCGGCACTGAATTTGAAGATGCCGACAAACCTTTCTTTGACCAAATAGAAGCGGAATTAATTGATGACGAAAAATTACAAGCACAAGCGAAAGCAAATAAAATAGATACTTTTAAATACGCATTTGAAGAAATGTTTTTGAATAAACTAATAGAACGAATGGATCAAAACCAAGATATATTTGACAAAATAGTGGAAAATAAATCATTCGGAAATTTAGTAAAGGAATTAATGCTGAAAAAGGTATATAATAAAATAAATGAGTAATGCCAACGCTAAAAGCCATACACATTTGCAATCGCTACAGCCAACGCTAAAAGCCAAAATTGCAAAAGAGTATGTCTTTGCCAACGCTATCAACAGAACGGAAAAATAAAGTACGAAAACACAACAACGTGTATAAATCATTGGGCAATAAGTAGTTAAATGAAAATTATAGATATAAATAAACATTACGGTAAACTGAAAATGAAGTGCTTCGAAATGCCCAACGCTTCATACACAAACCGTTGTATGCAATTTGAGAATAGTAACCAATAATTAAACATTAATCATTCAAAACAACTTGAGAAGTCGAACACACATACTGGAGGAAGAAAGCCTATTTGAACTTAAAAAAACACTTCCAAATGAATGGGTTAT
>JAJRPL010000062.1 GCA_024280815.1 Bacteroidota bacterium | reverse complement strand
TACTTTCTCAAAATGATACTCCTCTCTTTTGGGCTTTTCAAGGAAGTTCTACTCAAGACAGGGATGATTGGGTAAAACCAATAGAACCAGGTTATTATCAGAAAAATTTTATGGGAATGAATGCTACTGATTATGGAGGAGGAATACCAGTAACTTCTGTTTGGCGTACTGATATTAATATAGCTGTTGGGCATTTAGCCTTAGTTCCTAAACAAGTAAGTCTACCCACAGAAATACCAACCAAAAGTAATAATATTCTTATCGCAGTAGAAAAAGAATTTAAAGACAGAACCTTGTTTAAACCTAAAGAAAGTATTGAAACTGTTGAAACATTTATAGCTATTAGTAAAGGAGATTATTATACAAATTTGAGTAACTACTCTAAATTAATGCAAGAAAAGGGAATAAAAATTGCTCCTTCAGAGGATGCTGCATATGAATCTATTTGGTGTGCTTGGGGTTATGAACGTAAATTTACATCAGATGAAATTATTGGTACGCTTCCAAAAGTAAAAGAGCTTGGTATTAAATGGGCTGTTTTAGATGATGGATTCCAAATAGCTGAAGGGAATTGGAATGCTAATCCTCAAAAATTTCCTAAAGGAAATATTGAAATAAAAAATTTAGTAGATAAAATTCATCAATATGGGTTAAAAGCTAAAATATGGTGGACTCCACTTGCCGCAGATCCGAACAGTAAGGCATTAATAGAGAATCCTGATATGAGGGTTTTTCAAGAAGATGAAGCTCCTCAGTTTATCACTTGGTGGGATGCCTATTACCTATCTCCTTCCAAAAAAGAAACCGTTGAATACACCAAAGAAACCTTACAATTGTTTATGGAAGAATGGGGCTTTGACGGACTTAAAATGGACGGGCAACATATGAATGCTGTTGGTTTTGATTATAGTTTAGACCATCCAGAAACAGCTCCAGAAGCTTTACCCAATTTTTTTCAAATGATCTATAATGAAGCTAGAAATATAAATCCAAATGCCGTTGTTGAGAATTGTCCATGTGGAGCTTGTATGTCTTATTATAATATGGCATCTATGAATCAAGCTGTGTCTTCTGACCCTGAATCAAGTTGGCAAATTCGACATAAAGGAAAAACATACAAAGCGTTAATCCCTAATACTGCCTATTATGGAGACCATATTGAATTGAGTGATGGTGGTGAAGATTTTGCAAGTTCTTTCGGTATTGGTGCTGTATTAGGCACAAAATTTACTTGGCCAAAAGACAACCCATATACCGAAGATGGAAATAGTTATTTACTAACTCCTAAAAGAGAAAAAAAATGGAAAAAATGGTTTTCTTTATATCATGATAAAATGTTATCAAAAGAGAAATATTTAGGCAATTTATATGATATTGGTTATGACAAACCAGAAACACATCTTATTAAAAAGGGCAATGTATTGTATTATGCTTTTTATGCAAAAAACTGGAATGGAGAAGTTGAATTAAGGGGGCTTGACAAGGATATTCTATATACCGTAAAAGATTACTACAACAATAAAAAATTGGGTGAAGTATCAACAAAAAATTTGACAATTGACGCTCAATTTAAAGATTTTCTATTACTTGAAGTAAGTCCTAAATAACTTAAAAAATAATAAAGGCTACTCTTTCAATTCTAAAATACCAAAAGAAGATGGTACATGAAAATCTGGTATTTTTGTTTTGGGATTAACCCATGAAATCCACTTAATGTCTGCATTACTATCATCAGTAGGCAACTTTATACAATCAGCTCTAAATATTCCTGATTCTATAATATTGTTATTCAGCAAACCTAAGTTTCTTAATGATGCTAAACTTATTTTCACATCAACGTTATAACCTTCTTTATTTGAATTTGTCTTTACAAA
Source organism: Bacteroidota bacterium (assembly GCA_024280815.1). Classification (GTDB taxonomy): domain Bacteria; phylum Bacteroidota; class Bacteroidia; order Flavobacteriales; family Flavobacteriaceae; genus Aureibaculum. The sequence goes on along the minus strand of JAJRPL010000062.1, from coordinate 3,338 downwards.
CATCTGATTTTTTGGCCAAGTCCAATCTCTGTCAAATTTTCTATAATATGAGGCAACATAATCTAATACCAATCCGTTAGGGTCAATTTCTAAACAATAATATTGGTCAAGTTTTTCATTTTTTCTAAAAAATATTTCTACTCGATCTGAATTTATTACATCTCTTTTATTACCTTTTTTTGAACAAATATTGATATTTTCTTCTTCAACATCATATCTCAAATATAAAAACTCATCATCATATAGTGCTCTAAAAGAAGTTTTTTGAGGCTTTTCAGAATTCCATGGGAGGGAAAAATCTTGTAATAAAATTGCTTTATCCCAAACATCTTTAGATTCTATTAAATCTTTTACTTTAAGAATAAAATATTTTTTCATAATTAAATTGTGACTACTTAAAAAAACCATCTTATTAATACAAGATGGTTCTGTGGAGAATATCGGAGTCGAACCGATGACCTTTTGGCTGCCAGCCAAACGCTCTAGCCAACTGAGCTAATCCCCCAAATTATTTTTTCTCCATCTTCTACCTGCTGCTGATTTTAAATACTTTTCTCTTTTACGAGCTTCCGTTATAGTAGCGTACTTTTCAAAATAAAACAACCCCCATGGAATATAGGCTTTAGTTGATTTTACTTTTCCAGAATTATGAGTTTTAACTCTTTGTGTTACATCTGAAGACATTCCAACATAAAACCTTTCAAATTTACTACTGTATATAATATAAACAAAATACATCTCTACTTTTACGCTCCCCGCCCGTACCGAAAAGGTACGTTCGGGCGGGTAGCCAACTGAGCTAATCCCCCAAATTATTTTATTCAAAAGCTCCCTTTAAAACAAGTAATGGTACTTTACTTTGAAAATCTTTTTTATACACTTTGTTTTTTTCCCAAAGACGTTTAAAAAAACCTCTTTTTCTTCTAATAACACAAATTAAATCAGGGTTAGCAGTATGCAAGTGCTCTAAAACTGCTTGAAAAATAGTGCCATTTTCAGTAGCAATAACATTTGAAACTAAGCTTTCTAATTCTTTATCAATAACAGCTCCTTTATCTTTCAACGTTGGTGTTGTTACTTTTAATAAATTTAAATTAGCTTTCGTTTTTGCTAAAATTTTCTTTAAAGGGCTTAGCACATCTGGTGATGAAATTAATCCAGATTTAATTGCCATTAATACCTTTGTTATTGGTTTATACTGATATGCTTTTGGTACAACTAATACTGGCAAATTTGTTTTTTTAATTAAACCTCCTGATACTTTACCTAAAAAAACAGACTCTTTAGTAGAGTTACTTTTAGCAGATGAAATAATCAAATCAACATTCAATTGTTTAGCAATTCGCTCAATACTACTTGTGATATCACCTTTTATGGACTTTGATATTATTTCTACACCTTTATTATCAACAGTATTTATAATTTTCTTTAATTCTTTTTCACTATCCTTTTCTAAAATAAAATCAATATTTTTCATAGTAGCTGCAGCTTTAGCAACTCCATATACATTAATAACAACTATTTTAGCATTGGTACCTTCAATAAAATCAATGGCATATTGTAATGTGTTTATTGCATTACTATTAGAACCTAAGGGTACAAGAATATTTTTCATAATTAAATTTATGTAAAGGTAATTAAATATAATTGATAAAAACCTGTAAAACTTACAGGTTAATTAAAGTTTAGTATCTATAATGCTCAGGTTTATATGGTCCGTCTACAGCAACACCTATATACTCTGCTTGGTCTTCACGTAACTCAGTAAGTTCAATACCTATCTTCTTTAAGTGTAATTTTGCTACTTTTTCATCTAGATATTTAGGTAACATATACACTTCATTTTCATATGCATCTCGGTTCGTCCACAATTCAATTTGAGCTAAGGTTTGATTGGTGAATGAATTACTCATTACAAAACTAGGATGCCCAGTAGCACAACCTAAATTTACCAAACGTCCTTCTGCCAAAATAATTACTTCCTTCCCATTAATAGTATATTTATCTACTTGTGGCTTAATGACAACTTTAGTATCTCCATAATTATCATTTAACCAAGCCATATCAATTTCATTATCAAAATGACCTATATTACATACAATTGCTTTGTCTTTCAACGCTCTAAAATGACGCTCTTGAACAATGTCTTTGTTTCCTGTGGTTGTAATTACAATATCTGTATTACCAATAACAGTTTCTAATTTTTTTACTTCAAAACCATCCATTGCTGCTTGTAAAGCACAAATAGGATCTATTTCTGTCACCGTTACAATTGCTCCAGCTCCTTGAAAAGATGCCGCTGTACCTTTACCAACATCTCCATAACCACAAACAGTAACACGTTTACCAGCAATCATTAAATCTGTTGCTCTTTTAATAGCATCTACAGCAGATTCTCTACAACCATATTTGTTATCAAATTTAGATTTAGTAACCGAATCATTTACATTAATTGCAGGCATTGGTAAAGTTCCTGCTTTTACTCTATCGTATAAACGGTGAACTCCCGTAGTAGTCTCTTCACTTAATCCGTTAATTCCTGCAGCTAATTCAGGATAACGATCTAATACCATATTGGTTAAATCTCCTCCATCATCTAAAATTAAATTCAATGGTTTTCTATCTTCACCAAAAAATATAGTTTGTTCAATACACCAGTCAAATTCTTCTTCACTCATCCCTTTCCAAGCATAAACAGGCACTCCAGTAGCGGCAATAGCTGCTGCGGCTTGATCTTGTGTTGAGAAAATATTACACGAACTCCAAGTTACTTCAGCACCCAAAGCTGTTAGTGTTTCTATCAAAACGGCTGTTTGAATGGTCATATGCAGACATCCTGCAATACGTGCTCCTTTTAAAGGTTGTTCATCTTTATACTCTTCTCGAAGACTCATTAAGCCTGGCATTTCAGCTTCTGCCAATTCAATTTCTTTTCTTCCCCAATCTGCTAAAGAAATATCTTTAACTTTGAAAGGTACATAAGGTGTAGTTTTTGTACTCATATGCTTATCTTTGTATTCTAGACCGCAAAAATACAAAATACAGTTGAGAAATTAATGCCTATTTATAAAACTATACATCCCAAAAAAAACACTACTGTTTATGTTTGGCATATTACAGAGTCTTTTGATGAGTTAAATACTGTTTTTTTAACTAAAAACAGTCAAAATCGTCTTAACGGAATGCGTTCTGAACTTCATCAACGCGGATTTTTAAGTGTACGTCATTTATTAAAAGTAGCGGGTTATTCTGATGATGATTTGTACTATAATGATAACGGAAAACCACATTTAAAAGACGGGAAACATATTTCGATAACACACTCTTATACCTTTTCT
>JAJRPL010000061.1 GCA_024280815.1 Bacteroidota bacterium | reverse complement strand
TAAAAATGTAATAGTTATTGGTGGAGGTATTATAGGTTTGTGTTCGGCATATTACCTTCAAAAAGAAGGTTGTAAAGTTACAGTTATTGACCAATCTAATATTTCTAGCGGAGCTTCTTTTGTAAACGCCGGTTACATAACACCGAGTCATATTATACCGTTAGCTGCACCAGGAATGATTACTACAGGATTGAAAATGATGTTCAATCCTGCTAGCCCTTTTTATGTAAAACCAAGATTAAATACTGAACTGTTAAAATGGGCTTTGGCTTTTAAGAGATCAGCTACAAAAGCAAAAGTTGAAAAGGCGATTCCGATTATTAAAGACATTAACTTATTGAGTAAAGAACTATTTAGAGATTTTTATAACGATGCAGCTTTTAATTTTAAGTTAGAAAATAAAGGTTTACTGATGCTTTTTCAAACAGAGAAAGTTGGAGAAAAAGAGCGTAAAGTTGGGAGGAGAGCTCTTGAAGAAGGTTTAGAAGTAGAATTTCTTTCATTGGCAGATGTCAAAAAAATAGAACCTGATGTTGAATTGAATATTAAAGGAGCTGTACATTATAAATGCGATGCTCACACAACACCTAATGAGTTTATGAAACAACTTTATAATCATTTAGAAGAAAAAGGAGTTGCTTTTTATACCAATGAAAAAGTAAGCGATTTTGAAATTTTATCTGATAAAGTTTCAAAAGTAAAAACAGATAAAAGAATAATTGTTACCGATGAGGTTGTTGTTGCAGCTGGTAGTTGGAGTCCTTTACTCGCCAAAAAATTAGGATTTAAACTGTTGGTGCAAGCTGGTAAAGGATATACTATTAATGTAAAAAGAGATTTAAATATTACAATGCCAGCTGTTTTAATGGAGGCAAAAGTTGCGGTTACACCTATGAATGTTTTTACTCGTTTTGCTGGCACTATGGAAATTGGAGAAATCAATCAAACTATTGATCCGAGAAGAGTAAAAGCCATTGCCAATGCAGCTCAAAATTATTACAAAGGGTTAGAAATTCACGATTCAGAAATTGTTACTGCCAATTGTGGATTAAGACCAGTCTCGCCAGATGGTTTGCCTTATATTGGCCAGCTGTCAAAACTAAAAAATGTAACTATAGCTACAGGGCATGCTATGATGGGTTGGAGCTTAGGGCCGGTAACAGGCAAGCTAGTGTCAGAAATTATTACTGAGCAAAAAAAATCACTTAATATTCATGCTTTTTATCCCGAAAGACAATTCTAATTTTTATCTTTAGATTTCCTTTAGATTTATAATGTATGTTTGTTGTATAAGGTTTTAAAATAGTTTTGCTTTTTATTAAATCAAACACAATAAATTCGAATAAAACTAGTTTTATAATAACCTTCCCCTTTAATATCTGCATGAAAAAGAAAACTGAGTAAAATTTATTTTACTCAAAAATTAAGCGTTTAGCTTTATTTTTTTTAAATCACCTTTTAAAGAGGGTTTTTTAAAAGATAATTGTTTTATAATAAATCATTAATATTGAATCATGGAGAATACTTTTGAAATTGGAGAAATTGTAGTTTGTATAAATGCAAGAAGAAATTGGTATAAACTAGGAGGTCTTAAAAGAGATGAAATGTATACTGTAATAGGTTTTAACCCTTATGATAATGGTTTAATTCTTAAAGAGGTAAAAAGCCCAGGTAGTGGTTGTAATGCATTTGCTGCTGAAAGATTTAGAAAAGTTGATTATAACTTTGCTGAAAACGTTTTAGAAGAATTACAACAAAAAACTCAATATGGAATTCAATCAGAAATTACTCATAAGTTAAAGACTCAAAAAAAATAAAAATAAATTTTTGAATTTAAAGTAAAAGAATCACTTCTACTGTACGGATATAATCTTCTAGTAATCAGAAATAAATAGTTAAATACTTTCTTCGTTTTATTGAGAATTACACATTATTATAAAGCTAGATTTCAATATTTTTTAAATTTTATTGTTATTTCAAATTGGATTATTAAAATATAATTCTTATTTTTCCAGTGGGAAAAATTAAATAACAATATACTATGTTCAAAATAGGTGAAACTGTAGTTTGTATAGATGCGAAACGCAGATGGTACAAATTAGACGGACTCAAAAGAAATGAGATGTACACCATTGTAGGGTTTAATCCTTATGATGACGGACTGATACTTAAAGAAATTAAAAGCCCTAGAAGTGGTTGTAAAGCATATGCTGCTGATAGATTTAGAAAAGTAGATTATGCCTTTGCAGAAAGAATCTTATCTGAAATACAACTTAAGCCTCTACCAAAACGAAAAATAAAATTTAATTTTAAAAGAAGGAAATTTCAACGCTAGTTTAGCTTGTTTTTTGTTAAATCTTAACACTTTTTCGATGATGTTTTTTTGCCTTTTTTGCTGAGGTGAAATGTTTGCTATCGTTATTTATAATTTACTATAGATAAGTAAAGTCACTTGCAATTGATTATTAGTTAAAAAAATCATTAGATAAAATTCAATAATCTTACCTTTACTTTTCAAGACATTTCTATGTTAAAGTTTGTTAATTGTTAATTAGTTTTCTATTTAAAATATACTATAGAATTATTGTAGGAGTTTAAAATAATAGGTTGTTATATAATAAAGATTATTAAACTAAAAAAACAATGTTATGGTTAAAATTGCAGAAAATAAATCAGAGATAAATAATTCTAACACTAAAAAATTGAAGCAAGTTAAAACTTGGCCTCTAGCTTTTCAACCAATTATACAAGGTCAAAAAACATTTCCTAAATCTTGGTCTGCAATCCCTGTAAGTGCTAGTTTTAATTAAAAAAGGAAATAAAATATACTAAAATAAAGTTTTCAATTTATAAAATTCTAGAATCAATAGAATTTTAAAAAAACGAGATTAAATTTAATTTAATCTCGTTTTTTTTATTTACTCATCTCAGTATAATACTTATAAAATAGTGGAATGGTTTCAATACCTTTTAAATAGTTAAAAACACCAAAGTGTTCATTGGGCGAATGGATGGCATCACTATCTAAACCAAAGCCCATAAGAATAGTTTTACTTTTCAATTCTTTTTCAAAAAGAGCGACTATAGGAATACTCCCTCCACTACGTTGAGGGATGGCTTCAACCCCAAAGGTTTTAGTATATGCTTTATTAGCGGCCTTATATCCTATGTTATCAATAGGTGTCACATAACCTTGTCCGCCATGATGTGGTTTTACTTTTACAGACACTCCTTTCGGAGCAATACTTTCAAAGTGTGTTTTAAAAAGTTCGGTTATTTCTTTCCAATCTTGATTGGGTACTAATCGCATAGATATTTTTGCAAATGCTTGACTAGCAATTACAGTTTTAGCTCCTTCACCAATATAACCTCCCCAAATTCCGTTGACGTCTAATGTGGGTCTGATTGAATTTCTTTCATTTGTAGTGTATCCTTTTTCACCATAAACGGCATCAATATCTAATGCTTTTTTATAATCATCTAATGAAAAAGGTGCTCTTGCCATCTCAGCTCGCTCTTCGGCGGATAAATTCTCAACATTATCATAAAAACCTGGAATAGCAATATGATTATTTTCATCGTGTAATGAAGCAATCATTTTAGTCAATACATTGATAGGGTTGGCAACAGCACCTCCATAGAGTCCTGAATGTAAATCTCTGTTAGGCCCAGTAACTTCTACTTCAACATAACTTAATCCGCGTAAGCCAGTTGAGATAGAAGGCTGAGTATTACTAATCATACCTGTATCAGAAATTAGGATGATATCATTAGCCAATTTTTCTTGATTGCGTTCTACAAACCATGCTAAACTTTCCGAACCGACCTCTTCTTCACCTTCAATCATAAATTTCACATTACAGGGTAAGTTGTTATTAGCAGTCATGTATTCTAATGCTTTTACGTGCATATACATTTGGCCTTTATCATCACAAGCTCCACGAGCAAAAATTGCACCTTCAGGATGAATTTCTGTTTTTTTAATGATAGGTTCAAACGGAGGGGAATCCCAAAGATCTATTGGATCTGCAGGTTGTACATCATAATGACCGTAGACTAATATGGTTGGTAGGTTAGGGTCAATTATTTTTTCACCATATACAATAGGATAACCAGGAGTTTCACAAATTTCTACAAGATCGCATCCAGCTTTTTCTAGAGCAGTTTTTATCACTTCTGAAGTTTTAATGACATCTTTTTTAAATGCTGAGTCAGCACTAATAGAAGGAATTTTTAACAATTCTATCAGTTCATTTATAAACCGATCTTTATGTTGATTGATATAAGATTTAATGTTATCCATAGAAAGAAATTTTTATACTCCAAAAGTAATAAAAATAAAGCTGAACAGTTTGCTATTTAACAAGATTGAGTATATTTGCATCCCAATTAATTTGCAGGCGTGGTGGTCCCCCGAAGTTTCGGGAGGTATACATGTTAGACTTAATTGTTTTAAAGTAATAATGCAGGCGTGGTGGTCCCGAAGTTTCGGGAGGTAGACACGTTAGACTTAATAGTCTTAAAATAATAATGCAGGCGTGGTGGTCCCGAAGTTTCGGGAGGTAGACACGTTAGACTTAATAGTCTTAAAATAATAAT
>JAJRPL010000060.1 GCA_024280815.1 Bacteroidota bacterium | reverse complement strand
TATTCCTTTGACTATCAATGATGGAAAAAATATAACAATTTGCATTGGTGATGAATTAATTTTACAAGCAAAAGGTAGTTCTAATTATTTATGGAATACTGGCGATATGGAATCTGCAATTACGGTAAAACCTACAGAAACAACAACTTATAATGTTTCTGCTCAAAAAAACGGAATTCTTGAGACCATTGAAATTGTTGTTACAGTAGAAAATTGCTCTAGTAATAAGAAAGAAGAATTTAAAGTGTATCCCAACCCAACTCATGGATTAGTAAACATACATTTACCAAATCAAAAAGAAAGGGTAACCATAAGTGTTATATCATTAACTAACGGAAGGTTAATGTTTGCAAAAGAAGTTAAAGCAAGTACTAGAGGAGTATTAACTCAATTAGACCTCTCAAGAATGCTAAAAGGAGTTTATATTTTAAAAATGTCTAATGATAGTTTTAACGAAACAAAAAAGATAATTGTCCATTAATTTTTAACACAACTGTAAAGTTAAAGTGTTTTTCACTATCACAATTTAACCTTAAAAGCTTTTAAAAAAAGCTTTTAAGGTTTTTTTATAATGAATATAATATTTGAATATATTTAAAAATCAATCTTTTATTTAAATTCATTATATATTAAAATATACTTATATTTGTATCGTTATAAGAAAGAAGAAAAGAGAAAAAAAGTAATGCCAATACCCAAACCGAGAAATTGGTACGCCATTTACACGCGTGCTAAAGCTGAAAAAAAAGTTTACGAACAATTAAATTGTTCTGGCTATGAAGCATACTTACCACTAATGACTACCATACGACAATGGAGTGACAGAAAAAAGAAAATTAAAACTCCGTTGATTTCATCCTATGTATTTATTAAAATTGAAGAAAGAAAACTAAATAATGTTTTGTCAGTTTATGGTGCTGTTAGAATTTTAAAGTATTTAGGAAAAAATGCCATTGTAAAAGAACAAGAAATAGAAGATTTAAAATTACTTTTAAATAATGGTGATGAGATTTATGTAACAGAAAAATGTGATTTAATAAAAGGAGAAGAGGTTGAGGTTATTAAAGGGCCATTAGCTGGGCTAAATGCACATTATGTAAAAGAGAAAAATAAACATAAAATTTTTATTAAAATAAAAGCTCTAAATAGTTATTACGGAGCAGAAATACCACTGAGTTTTATCAGAAAGAAAGAAAAAATAATTGCTTAAAAGAATAAATATTATGAAAAATTTCGCATTAATAGGGGCCGCTGGTTACATAGCTCCAAGACATTTAAAAGCTATTAAGGATACAAATAATAATCTTATAGCTGCATTAGATAAATTTGATTCTGTAGGTATTATGGATAGTTATTTTCCTAATGCAGATTTTTTTGTTGAATTTGAACGTTTTGATCGGCATATAGAAAAACTAAAAAGAGAAAAAAATATTCACTTAGATTATGTAAGTATTTGTACACCAAATTACCTGCATGATGCACATATACGGACGGCATTACGAAGAGATGCTCATGCAATATGTGAGAAACCATTAGTGTTAAACCCATGGAATATTGATGCTTTACAAGATATTGAAAAAGAAACTTCTAAAAAAGTATATACCATTTTACAATTGAGATTACATCAAAGCATTATTGACCTTAAAAGAAAAGTTGATAACGGACCAAAAGATAAAATCTATGATGTAGATTTAACTTACCTAACCTCAAGAGGGCATTGGTATTATACTTCATGGAAAGGAGATGTTTCTAAATCAGGAGGAATAGCTTCAAACATTGGAGTACATTTTTATGATATGTTATCTTGGATTTTTGGAGGTGTTAAACAAAATGTGGTGCATTTACATACACATGACAGAGCTTCGGGGTATTTAGAATTTGAAAGAGCAAGAGTGCGTTGGTTTTTATCAATTGATTACAATGTAATACCACAAGAAATTAAAGATAAAGGACAAAGAACTTACCGTTCAATTAAAGTAAATGGTGAAGAGATTGAATTTAGTGGAGGTTTTACAGAATTACACACAGATAGTTATAAAGATATTTTAAGTGGTAATGGATTTGGATTATCAGATGCTAGGCAATCAATAGAGATTGTTCAGTCGATTAGAAATGCTGAGTTAAGTCCTTTAAAAGGTGATTACCATCCATTTGCAAAATTGGAAAAATCACCACATCCATTTTCGAATGGAAAAGTTTAATTCTTTCGTTTTTTTATTTTAATTCCAACTGGATTTTGACTAAAGTACACAATTGTTCTCATTTTCATATTCCTTCTTCTTTTTTTAAAAAAGTGTATATATATAGGTATGATTTTGTTAGCTAAAGTTGTTTTATAATTATAGTTTAATTTACTACAATTAGTAATCTTAAAATGCGTTAATTGTTTAACGTATTAAAGTAAAATAGTATTTTTAAAGAAACTCTTCGTCTTACTTAATGGGACTTAGAACGGCGAAGCCGTGAATATATTGAATAACCTACCTTAAAACAATAATAGAAATGAAAAAAATTTTAGTATCTGGTGCTTCGGGTTTTATAGGTAAACACTGTATAAAAATTCTGTCAAACAGAAACTATGAGATACATGCGTTAACTAGAAATCAAGAAGAACAGAATACTGAAAATATTTACTGGCATACTATTGACTTGTTTAATATTGATAAAGTTGAAAAATTATTTAAAGAAATTAAACCAACTTATTTTTTGCATTTAGCTTGGAAAGTTGAAAGTGGGTTGAGTTTTGGTTCAAATGAAAATGAAAAGTGGTTCAATCTGAGTAAAAAAATGGTAAACTTCTTTTATCAAAATGGAGGTGAGCGATTAGTCGTATCAGGTTCATGCTTTGAATATGATTTAAGTACTGGGAATGCAATCTTAGAAAATAAAAATTCTTTAAAATCAAATAATGAATACGGAAAGAATAAAAATAAACTATATCAATACTTAAAATTATTACAAAAAGAAAAAGGTATTAGTTTTGCTTGGGGTAGAATTTTCTTCACATTTGGTCCAGGCCAAAAACCAGCTAGTTTAGTACCTTATGTAATTTCAAGTTTAAGAAATGATAAAACTGTAGAAACTACAGATGGAAATCAAGAGTACGACTATCTATACGTAGAAGATGTCGCTTTGGCATTAGTTTCTTTAGTTGAGAGTACTTATGTGGGAGCTGTAAATATATCTTCAGGTAAAACAATAAAACTTAAAGAATTGATTCTTAAATTCGCAAAAGTTTTTGATAAAGAACATTTGATTAAATTTGGCGTAAGAGAACGTCCAGAAAATAGTCCAAGTCATGTATTAGGAAACATTGACTTACTTAAAAAAGAAACAAATTGGAAAAAACAATTTGATATTGATGAAGCCATTAAAAAAACAATAAATTATTACAATACATAGCATGAAGGAAAATGAAATTATTATTCTCGGATGTGGAATGTCAGGATTAGGAGCCGCACATCAATTAAGAGAAAAAGGATTTGATTCAAAAATTTTTGATAAACAATCTTATTTTGGAGGGCAAACAGCTTCTTTTACTAAAGATGGTTGGACGTTTGATATTGGTCCACATATTTCATTCTCAAAAGATGAAACCATTAAAGCACTTTTGGCTGATGGTGTTGATGGAAAATTCTTAGAAATAAAAGCAGGAGTTAATAATTATTGGCAAGGTCATTGGATAAAACATCCCGCCCAAGTAAACCTTCATGGGTTACCATCTGACTTAGTTACAACCATAATTATTGAATTTATAGAAGCGAGTAAAAAAAACACAGATAAAAGTAACATAAAGACATTTAAAGAATGGTTGTATGCTAGTTTTGGAGAAACCTTTGCAGAGACATTCCCAATGAAATATGTAATAAAATTTCATACAGTACACGCTGATAAAATGTCAATTGAATGGTTGGGACCAAGATTGTATCAGCCAAAAATGAAAGAGATTGTTTATGGAGCTGTAAGTCCACAAAGTCCAGATGTACATTATATAAGTGATTTTAGGTATCCTGAAAAAGGTGGCTATGTTAGTTTTTTACAAAAGTTTAAGCAAAAATCTAATATATCATTAAATAGTAAGGTTATAGCTATTGACCCAACCATCAAAAATGTAACTTTTGAAGATGGTAAGGTTGTAAATTACGAACATTTAATTTCATCAATGCCTTTACCAGTTATAATTCCAATGATAAAAGGAGTGCCAGATAATGTACTTAAAGCTTCACAAGAATTAACTTGCTCTAATTGCGTGTTGGTAAATATAGGTATTGATAGAGCTGATATTTTAGATGCTGTTTGGACTTATTTTTACGATGAGGATATTATTTTTACACGATTAAATTTTCCTCATGTACAATCACCTAAAAATGCTCCTGAAGGTTGTGGTAGTATACAAGCAGAGATTTACTTTTCTGATAAATACAAACCGTTAGAACAAAAACCTGAAGAATTTGTGGATAGAACTATTGCTGATTTAAGAAAATGTGGATTGATTAAAGAAGGTGATAAAATTTTATATAAAGAAACCAGACATATAGAGTACGCCAATGTTATTTTTGATTTAGATACCCAAAAGAATACTAAAATTGTTCACGATTATTTAGATGAAATTGATGTAGAATATTGCGGTAGATATGGTGAATGGGCATATATATGGACAGATCAATCATTTCGAAGTGGTATGAATGCTGGCAAAAATGTCTTTCGAAAAATAGAAAATAATAATAAATAAAACATTGTTGTCCGATAAAAAAAGCATCAATAATTGATGCTTTTTTCGTATAGTTGTTTTTACTTCCACATAAAACACAACCATGAGCAAAAGTACATTTTTTTTCGGACAGCCTATTTTCAGTCAGATGATAAATTTAT
>JAJRPL010000059.1 GCA_024280815.1 Bacteroidota bacterium | reverse complement strand
TAGCGTGCCATAAATCTTATAAAATCCAAGTAGTAAAATAATAGAGAGATATTTTACCAGATAGTATCAAAAAAATATCGTATTTTTACTCGCAATTAATTATAGAAGAAGAGCAAAATAATTTGATATTTTGTTTCAGATTCATTTGTCATTCCTGTGAAGACAGGAATCCATTAACACTAATTGCACTATGAAAGCACACGATTCAAAATTTGTAGGAGAGGGTTTAGCCTATGATGATGTTCTTCTAATTCCAGCTTATTCTGAAGTACTTCCTAGAGAAGTCAATACGCAATCAAAATTCACCAAAAATATTACCATTAATGTACCCATCATATCCGCAGCTATGGATACGGTTACGGAATCTGCAATGGCAATTGCTATGGCACAAGAAGGAGGTATTGGTGTGCTACATAAAAATATGAGTATAGAGCAACAAGCCATTGAGGTTAGAAAGGTGAAACGTGCTGAATCAGGAATGATTATTGATCCTGTTACTTTACCAATTACTGCACTAGTTGCCGACGCCAAGAATTCTATGAAAGAGCATAGTATTGGTGGAATTCCAATAGTTGATGATAAAGGTAAATTATTAGGGATTGTCACTAATAGAGATTTGCGTTTTGAAAAGAAATTAAAACGTCCTATTGCTGAAGTAATGACAAATGAAAATTTGATTACTGCTAGGGAAGGGACTTCTCTTTCTGATGCAGAAAGCATTTTACAAGAATATAAAATTGAAAAATTACCTGTTGTTGATGATAATTATAGGTTGGTGGGTCTAATAACCTTTAGGGATATTACCAAGTTAACCCAAAAACCAAATGCTAATAAAGATAGTTTTGGCCGCCTTCGAGTTGCCGCAGCTATTGGTGTAACACAGGATGCTGTAGAACGAGCAGAAGCATTGGCAAATGCAGGTGTAGATGCAATAATTATTGATACTGCTCATGGTCATACTAAGGGGGTAGTGACAGTATTAAAGGAGATAAAGAAAAAGCTTCCTAAACTAGATGTTATTGTTGGAAATATAGCAACAGCTGAAGCTGCTAAATATCTAGTTGATGCAGGTGCTGATGCTGTAAAAGTTGGTATTGGTCCAGGTTCAATATGTACTACAAGAGTTGTAGCTGGTGTTGGTTTCCCACAATTCTCTGCAGTTTTAGAAGTTGCAACCGCAATCAAAGGTAGTGATGTACCTGTAATTGCAGATGGAGGCATCCGATATACCGGAGACATACCTAAGGCAATTGCTGCTGGTGCAGATACTGTGATGTTAGGGTCTTTATTGGCAGGTACAAAAGAATCTCCTGGAGAGACGATTATTTATGAAGGACGAAAATTTAAATCGTACCGCGGTATGGGTTCAGTAGAAGCTATGAAAGAGGGAAGTAAAGATCGTTATTTTCAAGATGTTGAAGACGATATTAAAAAATTAGTCCCTGAGGGTATTGTTGGACGTGTGCCTTATAAAGGTGATTTGTATGAAAGTATTCATCAATTTATTGGTGGGTTGCGAGCTGGAATGGGGTATTGTGGTGCGAAAGATATTGAAACCTTAAAAGCTACGGGTAAATTTGTAAAAATTACAGCTTCAGGAATTAATGAAAGTCATCCTCATGACGTAATGATTACTAAAGAATCACCTAACTACTCTAGAAAATAGTTGTAACAACTATTAAAAATTTTTAAGTTTTTTTATGACTTTTAGTCATGAAATAGTTCTAAATTTCACTTACTTGATATAAAAATAGTGTTAAATAACAAAACCTTTTAAAGTTTTGTATACTTTTATTAAAGAAGGCACGTTATCTTATTGCATTTAATTCCCATTCCGTAGTTTTTAGAAAATGTAAACATTTTTTGACTGCGGAATGTTTTTTTGATAACGTGCCTATGCTAAAAATATCTTCTTTCTGCTATTTAGGGTTCTTTCTTTGTAGTCAAATTTTTGACAATATACGTCTTTTTTATGTAATCTAGTTCTGGAAATTTATTTTTAAGAAATTTATTTCCATATTTTTGAATAGAATCTTGTTTAGATGAAGGTTTCTCACTGTATTTGCTGTAGAAAGATGTAACGACATCCATTCCACTAATTACATTTGCAACTATAGGAAACCCCTTTACTCCACCATAAAATATAGTATCTAAATATGGCGAATTATTTTTTAAATTGATAAAAATTTGTGTGGTTCTAGTTTTTTTTCCACTTCTAGCAAATGCAATTGTGCCTTTTGTATTTTTTTTAATTACGACTTCATCAGGTAATTTATATTTCCCCCAAGAATTATTAATACTAGAATTGTCATGTATACCAAATTGTGCTACAAAATTTGAAACAACTCTAAATAGAGCAATGTTAGTATAATAATCAGAAGTGATTAATTGGTAAAGTCTATCAACAGCTTTAGGTGACCATTCTCTATGAGCTTCTATTTCAAAATTTCCTTTTGTGGTTTCAAATCTTGCTTTAAATACTTTTGGAGCTTCTTGTTTAGTCCATTTCTCTTTAAATAACTTTTTACTACAAGCGATAGATAAAAAAAATATAGCCAAAAAAGTCACTAATTTTATTATTCTCATATAAGTTCCTTTGGTGGAGTCTACTAGTTTGTTGCTTCATCAACAACTATGGCTATCTTATTTCCAAATGGGCTAATGGCCAATCTAGTAATACCTGTTAAACCATAAGGTTCTAATGAAGCAAATTCAATCCATGTTTTATCAACTCCTGGTTTTAGTTTGTATAGTTTGTCTTTTTTTCCCATAATTAAGGTGCCACTTGGTGTCCAAACAAAATCTTGAGCTCCTTCTAAC
>JAJRPL010000058.1 GCA_024280815.1 Bacteroidota bacterium | reverse complement strand
TAATGGAGGTTCTTCATGGTCTAAAATAGAATTTAAAAATACAATTGATTTTATTTATACAAATACAACCAATGCAAAAGAAAAAGTAATTGTATTTACTTACACGAGTGTAAATAGTATAGACAAAGAATCTTGGGAGGTTTCTATAGAGAACTTTCCGCCTCAAATGCAACCTGCATTTTCTATGACAGGTGGAGTGCTTAAAAAAGATGGAAGCACAGTTTTTTACGGTTTACATAATGATGAAACACAAAGGTCTCATGGAGGGGTTAGCCCTACTACACTTTGGACAACTAAAGATTTTGGAAAAACGTGGCTTCAGAATAAAGATAGTATTATTAATAATGATAATAATGAAATGCCTACCTATTCAATGATAGCTACTGCAGAAAATGATGCTGCAAATGTTTATGTTGTAACAAGTAGCTATAACCAAAAAAAGAAAGATGGAAAAATAGCACATTGGTTTGGTACTTTTAAATCTGCCAACGCAGGAAAATCTTGGAAATGGGTTTGGAAAGGAGGAGGGGGGTCAGGAAAGTATGGAGTGAAAGATGGCATTGATGCTGTAAATTTAAAAGATGCATGGGTGAATAAGGCTTTTGGAGGAGATTATATTCGGTTAATGGATGTTGGAGTTGCTCCAAATGATGGAAATGTGGCTATAGTAACCGATTGGTATCGTAGTATGAAAACAGTAGATGGAGGAAAAACATGGACAGCAATTTATAGTACTGAGCAACCTGATGGAAGTTATACTTCAAATGGATTAGATGTCACTACTGTATATGGCATTCATTTCGATCCTTTTGATGCAAAACATATAGCAATTAGCTATACTGATATTGGGTATCATCATTCCTATAATGGGGGTAAAAGTTGGTTTAGATCTGTAAAAGGAATTCCTACAGAATGGCAAAATACTTGCTATTGGATGGTGTTTGATCCAAAAGAAAAAAATAAAATATGGTCTGTATGGTCTGGAATACATGATTTTCCAAGGGGAAAAATGACAAGAAATCCTGAATGGACAAAGTATGGAAAAGGAGGTGTTGCATTGTCTTTAGATGGTGGAAAATCTTGGACTCCTACTATTGATGGCATGGGGTTTAACTCCCCCTCTACTTCTATTGTAATAGATAAAAACTCTCCTGTAAATAATAGAACACTCTATATTGCTGCTTATGGAAAAGGAGTTTATAAATCTATAGATGATGGAAAATCATGGAAACTTCAAAATAAGGGTATCGAAAACAGTTTAGCAGCATTTGAATTGACTATTTTACCTGACGGAACATTATTCTTAATTACGAGCCCTACACCACAACATAAAGATGGTAAAACGGGTAGGGATGTTTTTATGGGAGCAGTTTATAAATCTGTTGATGGAGCATTATCATGGCAACATTTAAATATTGGAGATAAAGTAAAATTTCCTAATGGATTAACTTTTGATCCAAAAAACACAAAGAGACTATATTTAGGTTCTTGGAGTGATATTTACTTAAGTGATATGGTTGGTAAAAAAATTACAAATACAACAGGAGGCAATAAATTATTTGATTTAGATGGTGGTATTATGATGTCTGAAGATGGTGGGAATAGTTGGAAGCAAATTTTTGATAAAGACAAATATGTTTATGATGTTACTGTAGATGCTTCATATCCAAATAAAATTTATTGTAATACCTTTAACGGTAGTGCATATAGAAGTGACGATTATGGTAAAAATTGGAACAAAATTAAAGGATATGATTTTCATTGGGGACACCGTGTAATTGTTGATGAAAATAATTCTAAAAAAGTATATCTTACCACATTCGGTTCAAGTGTTTGGCATGGAAAACCAACAATTGAATAAGAAAATAGTTTTAATTTAAAATTAAAAACAATAATGATTTCATTTCGTAACCTGTTTGTCATATCTATATTTTTAGTCGGATTTTATTCTTGTAATAAGAATACTGATGAAAAGATAAGTAAAACAACACTAAATTTAAATACTGATAATAATGGAAGAAATGACCAGTGGGGTTTTATTGGTCCAGGTGGAGGTGGTGCAATGTTTAATCCAGCAATAAACCCTTCAGATTCTAGTCATGTGTTTGTGAGTTGTGATATGACAGGTTCTTTTGTGACTTATGATGGAGGAGAAAAATGGAGAATGTTTAATTTGAGAGATATGATACGTTTTTATCGTTTTGATAAAAATAATCCTGATATTGTATATGCAGGAACATCTAAAATGCTTTTCAAAAGTATTGATAAAGGTCTATCATGGCATACTATTTATCCTAACCCAAAAAACATTATTGCCATTCACGCACAAGGAGATCATGCCTCGGAAGTAGTTGTAACAAAAGATAGTATAATTTCTGTTGTAAAAAATTTGGCTATAGATCCAGATAATTCGCAAAAATTATTTTTACTTGTTAAAGAGAAAAAAAATGATAGTTGGCCGGCTCCTATAGGTATAAATTTTAAATTTAGTATGGCTCTTTTTACATCTCAAGATGGAGGAAAATCATGGGAGGTAATAGATAGACTAAATTCTGAATTTAATACTATTTTTATTGATCCCACTTCGCCAAAAGATAACCGTACAATTTATATTTCAAGTAAAGATCAATTAAAAGTAAAAAAAGAGGGTATTTGGACCACGATTAATATGCCTGAAGGAGCCGGGTTGATTACACAAGTTGTAGATGGTATGGATAAGAAAACGAATCAACACGTTATATATGCTTCTTTTGGTCAATCCTATTTTAATAAAAATGGGAATAAAAATGATTCAAGAATATATATAACTAAAGATGAGGGGCAACATTGGAGCCGTATAGATAAACCGCTACAAGAATTTAAAATAAAGGAAGCTAATTCACCTGAATATAGAAATATAGCAACAAGTTATGCTAATCCTGAAGTGCTATTTGTTTCATTTGCAAACCTAAAGACAAGCAAAGATACGATGAGTATAGGAGTTGCTAAAACTATAGATTTTGGTAAGACATGGAAACTTATTTGGAATGATAAAATTGAAATAGATGGTAAAATAGATTCAGGACTATCTTCTTTAAACAGAAAACGTGGATGGATGGATGAAAGATTCGGACCCTCATGGGGAGAGAATCCTTTTCATATGACTATTGCAGAAAATAATCCTGAGATATGTTATGCTACCGATTTTGGTAGAACTATAAAAACTATAAATGGAGGTAAAACATGGCAACAAGTTTATACCAATAAAATAGAAGGTGCAGGTTGGAAATCTAGAGGCTTACAAGTCACAACAGGCTATATGTTAGCATTTGACCCTTTTGATTCTCTTCATGTTTTTATGGCAGATACAGATACAGGATTGATGGAAAGCTTCGATGGAGCTAGAAGCTGGACAAGTGCTACACATAATAATGGTGTTCCTAGACGTTGGGCAAATTCTACATATTGGTTAATTTTTGATCCTAAAGTAAAAGGTAAAGTATGGGCAGCAATGAGTAGAAATCATGATTTGCCAAGGCCAAAAATGTGGAGAAGTACTGATATGAATGAATATCAAGGAGGAATCTTAGTAAGTACCAATGGTGGAAAAATATGGAAACCCACAACAACTGAAATTGGAGAATTTGCACCAACACATATCATATTAGATAATAAAAGTGATATAAAAAACAGGACACTTTATGTTTGTGCTTTTGGGAAAGGAGTTTATAAATCAACAGATGGAGGGAATTCTTGGCAGCAAAAAAATAAAGGTATAGAAGGGGGGCAACCTGCTGCTTGGCGGATGACCCAAAAAAAGAATGGTGATATCTTTCTTGTTGTATCTAGAAAAAGTGAGGATGGTAGTATCGGCAATGATAAAGATGGAGCTCTATATAAATCAACTGATGGAGCAGAAACTTGGGCGAAAATGAATCTTCCAGAAGGTGTAAACGGGCCTTCAAGTATTATTATTGATCCTGATAATCAAAACCGATTAATTTTAGCGGCTTGGGGTAGATATGGTGCCGATAAGTTTTCTCCCAATCGAGGAGGTGGTATTTATTTATCTGAGGATAATGGTATTAGCTGGAAGGCTGTATTGACCAAAGACCAGCACATTCATGATTTGACTATTGATGATAGAAATGGAGTTTTCTATGCCTGTGGCTTTAACTCTTCTGCTTATCGCTCAGAAAATAGAGGGATTTCTTGGCAACGAATTAAAGGCTATAATTTTACATGGGGAAAAAGGGTGCAACCAGACCCGATAGACCCTGACAAAGTTTATATTATAACTTTTGGAGGCGGTGTATGGCACGGTCCAGCAAAAGGAGATAAAAACGCTTTAGAAGATATAATAACACCTCAGGTATCTTATGAATAACCAAATTGTCCAATTATTTTGACAGCACTAGTTTTATTTTACATTTGGGTAAAATATCCTATTAATTTACCATACATAATATAAACTAGTATGCAGATTAAAATGAGACCTACAATAGCTATACTATTTTGGAAAATTGTATTTTTATATTTCCCCATTACATCTTCTCTATTGAGAATTAACAATAAACCAATTGCAATTAAGGGAACGGCTAGCATAGAAGAAGCTTGAGCTATAATTAAAGAATAGACAGGGCTTCCTAAGCCATTGCTTACAAAGGTTGCAATTACTAGACCTACTATTAGAATTAAAACAGTAAATATTTTGGGCATCTTTTCATCCATAGTTTTACCTACTCCTAGACCATCTGATAAGAGACCTCCGCCAATCACAGCATTTACAAGAAGTGATGAGAAAGCAGCAGAAATAAACCCAAATGCAAAAATATATTTAGAATAACTACCTAAAAGATTTTCTAACTGAATAGCCATATCTGCAGCTGAATTGACAGAAATTCCTAAGGGTTTTAATGTAGAAGCCGCAGTAACAATTACCAAAACAGACATCAAAGCCAATAGAAAAACCCCTAAATTTGTATCTCTTATTCCTCTCTTTATATCTTTAATTTTCCATCCTTTATTCTGAACTAAATAAGATTGGTATAAAGCAGAATTGAGTACAAAAGTGGTGCCTACAATTGCTGCTAATTGACTAAAGTTATCCATATTGAATTGATTTGGAATAAAACCTTTTGCTGTAGCTATCAAATCTGGTTTGATAAAAATGAGGTTGACAATAAAAGCGGTAATCATTAATATTACCATAACCATCATTAATTTTTCTAAAGTTTTATATAAATTTTTAGCAAAGAATATAAGTACAATTGCAAGTAATGTAAAAATAAGCGGCCAAATTCTTGCCTCAATACCTGTAATTGTCTCCATACCCATACCAACACCTAAATTATTGCCAAACTGAAAACTTAAAGCGGCTAAAAAAGAACTTATCCCAATAATTCTAGAAAGCCATCTCCCATACTTTTCAGCAATTACATCTAATATGGACTGACTATGAAGTACTCCAAAACGAGTACTCATATTAGAATAAACTATCATTGAAATAGCAGCAATTACAATTACCCATAATAAATCATAACCTAGTGTTGATCCTATTTTTGTAGAAGTTGTTATACTCCCAGGTCCTAAAACAACGGCTGCCATTATAAAACCAGGTCCTAAAGTGCTTAAAATATTTTTAATTCTTTTAATCATTTGTTTTAATTCTTTTGGTAACGGTTATTAATGACTCCTAATTAATCAAAACGATATGGTTACTGTGTAATTAGATTATTATTCGTTTAGCTTTTTTTAAATGAAATCAATAATGGCAAAATAGGTTGAAATCAAACCAAATAGTAATACAAGACCAATACCAATGTTCATTCTTTTGCTAGCTACATATTTTCCCATTACAGATTCTTGATTAATCAAGATAAAAATTGGTATTGTCACAGCAGGTAAAATACACGCCTGAAAAGCTTGTGAAAAAATCATCAATGCAGGTGGTCTCATATCTACAAATTGAGCACCTAAACTAAGTAATAACCCTAAACCTCCCAATATTCTAAACATTGGTGATTTAACATTTCTTGGTTTCCCCATGTAATCGCTAATTAACCAAGGTGCAATAAGTATGATAGGAAATACTGTTGAGATAGCCGCACTTGTAATGCCAAATATTAGAATAAAAGCGGCTAATTTTCCTCCTATGGGCTCAAATAACACAATTAAATCTAGCGTGTTTTCTAAACTTTTACCCATAACATGAAGTGTTCCTGCAGCAACTGCCATAATGCATCCACTCAATAATAACATCATAGATGCAGAAACAAAAGCATCTCTTTTTTCTGTTTTCAAATTTTCAATACCCCAACCTTTTTCGCTAACTACGATACTTCTTACAACAAAAACAGCGGCAGAACATGTTGTGCCTACCATAGCAGCTATTAACCCTAAAGATCCTGGTTTGTCTGGAATTGCAGGAATAATTCCCCTTGCTATTTCTCCTAAATCTGGTTTAACCATAAAGAAAACAACAATAAAACTAAGCCCCATAAATAAGACAATAATGGTTAGCATCTTTTCAAATAATGCATATTTACCAATATATAGTAAAGCAAATAAAGCAATAATCAAAACAATAGTAATTGTAACTGTATTGATAACAATACCACTACCCATTAAACGAGCAGCTTCTTGTAATAAATCTGCAGTTATACCCATAATTCCCATCAAGGCTAAAACTTCACCTATAATTAGAGCTGTCAAAATATATAAGGCTAAAGGCTTTCCGAATTTAACGTTTTGTTTGATATTAAATAATGCTGTCTTTCCAGAAACCAATGTTACTTGACCATAGGCTACCATTAAAATATAAGTAAAAATACACGAAAGAATTAAAGCCCAAAATAATGACATTCCATATTCGGCTCCTGCTTTTGCCATTGTGGTGACACTACCTGTACCAATATTATACCCAATAAGAAATAAGCCTGGTCCAATTAAACCCAGGGCTAAAATTAGTTTTTGTTTTATCTTTTTAAACATTGAGTAACATAGATGAATTGTTGTCTAAAAATAGATAAGTAGATTGATGTTGTTGTAGTATGGAAGCTGGTATATTTGGTGAGACGTTGCCATTAACTACTTGTTCAACTGCTTTTGCCTTTCTTTTATCAGGCACACTACAAATAATATGTTTGGATTGCATGATTCTGTTAATTGACATACTAATGGCTCTTTTTGGTACTTCATTCAAATCTTTAAACCAGCCTTCACCAAGTTGTTGCTTTCTACAAGGTTCATCTAATGTTACATCAAGGTAAGAGTCGGTCGTTTCAAAATCTGCAGGCGGATCATTAAAAGCTAAATGTGCATTTTCACCTATGCCCACAAAAGCGACATCAATGGGATGTTTTATAATTAAATCATGAAGTCTCAAGCATTCTTTTTTTACATTTCCTTCACCATTCACATAATGAAAAGCCAAAGGATTAACAATATCTACAAACCGTTCTTTAAGATATTTCCTAAAAGAGGCAGGATGTGATTCTTGCAAACCTATATATTCATCTAAATGAAAACAGGTTACAACAGACCAGTCAATATTTTCTTTAACAAGAACCTCAAGCATTTCAAACTGAGAAGCTCCAGTAGCAACTATAATATTGGCTTTACTATTTTTAGCTATTGCTTTTCTTATTAAATCAGCTCCTTGTTGGGCTGCTTTTAAACCCAATTCCTTTTTATTAATTGAAGTATTTATTTTCATAATTTTTAAGATATTATTATTTATTTTGTAGCAAATGGTAATTTGCTTAATTGAATTTACAATGACACACCTCTTCGCCATGGTATAAAATCATCTTGTCCTAAAAGCATTGATTTGGTTTCTTTTTTTCCACTTGCGACTTCTATGATATAATCTAAAAGCTCTTTTCCAAGATCTTCTATTGTTTTTTCTCCAGAAATTATCTTTCCTGTATCAAAATCAATAATATCATTCATTGTATCTGTAAGTTTAGAATTTGAAGCCACTTTAATTACGGGTAATATTGGGTTACCTGTTGGTGTTCCTAAACCTGTAGTAAATAAAATTAAGTTGACTCCAGATCCTGCCAATGCAGTTGTGCTTTCCACATCATTTCCAGGAGTACAAAGTAGATTTAATCCTGGTTTTGTTAAATATTCACCATAGTCTAATACACTAGTAATGGGAGATGTTCCTCCTTTTTTAGCTGCACCTGCAGATTTCATTGCGTCTGTTATTAAACCATCTTTTATATTACCAGGAGAAGGGTTCATGTCAAAACTAGACCCAGCATTGATTACCGAAGTTTCAAAATCATGCATAAGCTTTAAAAACTTTTCTGCATCACTTTCTTTTATACATCTATTTATTAACTCTTGTTCTACACCGCAAAGTTCAGGAAATTCAGAAAGTACTGCTGTACCACCTAAAGCTATTACCATGTCTGAAACTTGACCTAAAACTGGGTTTGCAGAAATTCCTGAAAAACCATCAGATCCTCCACATTCTAACCCTATTTTTAATTGAGAAATTGGAGCTGGCTTTCTTTGGATAGTATTGGCTTTTTTAATCTCTTTGTAAGAGTCTTTAATAACCATTTCTAACATTTGATCAATAGTTTCCATTTGTTGTTGTTCATAAATGAGAACAGGTTTTTTTAAATTAGGATTAATTTTTTTTAATGCATCATTAAAAATTTTAATTTGTAAATTTTGACAACCTAAACTCAATACAGTAGCACCTGCTACATTCGGATTGTTTACATATCCTGCCAAAAGTTTAGCTAATGAATCTGCATCTTGTCTAATTGCCCCACAGCCTCCTTCATGCGTTATAAACTTGACCTTTATATTATCAAATACGGCATCTTTGTCTTGTTCTGTTAAGTCTTTGAGGATACTAGATTTATTTTGAACCAAAGACCTTAGTAGTAATTGATGTTTACCTGTGTGCTGTTTTAACAATTCTTTTTCAAAAACATCTTTCAGTATTTCTATATTTCTATTCTCACAAAACACAAGTGGGAAAAATAACCAAACATTATCTGTACCCACTTGTCCATCTCCCCTATGGTAACCTAAAAATGTTTTGCTTTTCCACTTTCCAATATGTGGTGTATCCCATATAAGATTTGGTTTTCTTTTACTTATTTCTGCACTTTTATGTTTTACATTAACTGTTGTAAGAGGCTCTCCTTTTTTTATTAATTTTGTGGCTTTTCCTACTAAAACACCATACATAATTACCTTTTCTCCTTCAGCAATAGTTTGTATAGCAAATTTATGTTTCGCTTTAACTTTATCTATTAGCTCAACATAGGTATTGTCTACAGATATTGTTTCTCCAGCTTCAATATCTAGCAGAGCAACAACTACATTATCAGAAGGATGAATTTTTACTATTCTAGTTTGCATGTAATTTTAGATATTATTTTTAAAATTAATAAATCCTTTTTTGATACCATTTTTTTCAATTTCCGTTAAGGCTAAGGAAATTGCATGAGGTAAATTAGTAATTAGATTAAGATCTTGTTCCCAGAATTCCTCATTTCCTAAAACACTAGTTGTTATTTTTTTAATCTCTTTTAAAGACCATATTTCTGTAAAAGTATCTAATATTTTTTTATCATCTAGTACAGGCAATTTATCTCCATGCCATTCACCTTTGTAAAACTGTATCAAGCAGGCAAAAGCAAAAGTTAAATGAATTGGTATTGTTTTTTTTAATTCTATATATTTTAGTAAACTTGGCAGAACTCTCACCTTAAATTTAGAAATGGAATTTAATGCAATACTTGACAGTTTATGTACAACGAAAGGGTTTCTGAATCTATCAAAAACCTCATTAGCAAAGTTTTTTAGCTCGGTTTCACTAAGGTCCAAAGTTTTAATAATTTCATCATAAACAGCTTTTTTAACAAATTGTCCAGTAAAATCATTTTCAATGGTTTCTTTAACTGTCATATTACCGTATAAAATTGAAAAAGGAACCATTGCTGTATGTGCACCATTTAATATTCGTACTTTTCTTGTCCGAAAAGGTTGCATATTTTTAATGATTTTCACATCAAGATCTGTTTTGTTAAATGGTAACTTTTCTTTTAAAATATCATCACCCTCTATTACCCATAAAAAAAATGGCTCTGCAGTAACGATTAGATCATCATGATAATCTAATTGTTCATTATAGATGTCTATATTATCTTTTGGATAG
>JAJRPL010000057.1 GCA_024280815.1 Bacteroidota bacterium | reverse complement strand
GCATATTTATTTATATTCTGTATTGACTCTTGAAGAATGCGATACAAATTCATTTTTAAATCGCCTTGTATTTCCTTCCAATTTATAGTTTCATCACTTTTAAATTTATAGCTAAATTCAGAAATTAAACTTTGTTTTTCTAATAAATCTTCTACCAATTGCAGATAACCAATATCAGCATCTAAAGCTTTATTATGCAGCCTGTGCGAAACATCTCTTATTTCTTCTTCAATATCTTGCAGGTCATCAAGACATTTTTCTCTTTTTACAATGCTTGTTTCATCAGCCTTATCATATAAAGTACCTAAAATTAATCTAGTACCTAAAAGCTTACCCAGCACTCCATCATGTAATTCTTGTGAAATTCTCTTTTTTTCATTTCGCCGCCCTTCATCTACCTTGGTTTGTTGTACCAACATTAAATTATAAATTTCTTCATTAGCGAGTTGTTGCTGTTGTTCTAATTCTAATTTGGCATTTCTAAAACGCTGCCGTACAATCACATAAAATAAAACTAATAACGCCCCCAAAACACCTGCATATAGAAGAAAGCGTTTATTTTCATCACTTAATAGCTCATTTTCTTCTATAAACTCATCGGTTTCAAAACGAATACGGGCAAATTTATTACGAATAACTCTTTCTTCTTGCAGTAAACTGTCATTTAACACAATATACCTATTGGCATACCTATAGCCATTTTTTTTGTCTAATTTAGAGAGTAGCAATAAAGCAGTTAATGCATCTTTATGATTTTCTGAATGTATTGCCAAGTCTTTTGCCTCGGTTGCCCATTGCAGTGCCGTCAGGGTATCTTTGTACGTTGCTTTAAATTCTGCCAAATGCAATTTATTGACCACTATTCCTGATAGATCTTGAATACTATCTCGTATGCGTAACGATGTATAAAACAACTTTTCAACCCCAATGGTATCTTGTAATTGGTACTTGCTATACGCCAAATTATCTAGCAACATAGCATACAACTTCATATTATTTGTTTTTAAATGCTCTTCGTGTAGTGCTTGTTGGTAATAGACAATCGCTTTATGATAGTCTTTTTTGTTTTTATACACCACCCCTATATTATTTAAGGTGTTAGGTTTAAAAGTGTTAGTAGCTTCTATCTTTTGCTCATATGCCAAGGCTTTTTGATGATAGGCTAAGGCTTTGTCATACTCTTTTAATTCGTTATAGATAATCCCTAAATTATTATAACACCTATACAATTGTTTGTATTTGCCTAATGGTTTTAGTAATTGTATGGCTTTGATGGTCGTGATTTCGCTACCTGTATAATCTTTAGAATCTGACTGAACAATTGCCATATTTAACAGCATTTTCCCTGAATAATACTTATCATTTAGCTTTTCAAATATTTTTTGAGCTTGAAAATAGTTGTAATAGGCACTGTCTTTGACTTCGTATTTTGAGTAATAGTTTCCTAAATCCCAATAATTATAGGCTAATCGAATAGAATCACCCAGCTTGGCTGAAAGTTTAATTGACAAGGTATTCACCTTCCTAAAAGACAACGAATCACCCAATCTATAATAGTTCAAAGCTATTCTAGAAAAATAGACATTTTGCAACGAATCTTTCTTTTCTTGCAATGCAAGTTGATACGCCCTGTCTAAATTCGTTTTCCTTTTTTGATGGCCTACTGCTTTTTTGGAAGCTTTGATATAAAATGCAACACTATCATTGTCTTTGGTAAACATAGCTTTACCCTCAATCGTTTTAGAGCTTATAGGTACCGCTAAAAACCATACCAAAAAAGGAGTGAAAAAATATAGATATCTCAATTCAATCTTTATAAATTATCTGACAAAGCTATCTTTTTAAATTAAAAAAACCTTAAGTATAACACTTAAAGTTTATATAATATATCGTTATGTTAACTTATTAAATTTCATCTTCTTCACCTCTTTCTTCAACTTCATTCATTTGTTCACCTGGGCCATCTTCAGCAAGCGTTTGTACGGTTGTATTTTTTGTGTCTTGTAGGTTCGTAGTGGTTGCATTAACATTCACAGAAGTTAAAGCTAGTACAAATACAAATAAAGCTAAGGTAGTTTTTAAATTTTTCATGATAATATGGTTTTTAAGTTAAATTTTTTAATGATTTATTTTACACCTTATATAAGGTGTATTTTTTTATGTAAAACAACAATGTTAAAATTAAATTGATGCTTTAAATTCTATGGCTAAGGTAGTACAGACCTTAAAAGTTTGCTAACTATTTTTTGAAATTATGGTAGATGATACACTTCTAGCAGTAGATGATACACTTACAGCAGTGAATGGCACAAAATGAGTTTTTGTAATAAACCACTATAGACTAGAAATCTATAGTTTTAAACAAAAGAATGAAATTCTTTTAAAATTACCCTTTCATTCCGAATGAAGTATGAAGAGGAATCTCATTAGGTTGAGATTTCTCGTCGATCGATCTGTCGAAATGACAAGATACCCTTTAAAATTTATAGAAACTAAAGTAACTGTAATGAAATTGCAGGATTTTAACCTTTAACTAGATAGAGAATATAGTGGAAAATAAAAAAAAATGTGAAAAGAGCTCTTCGTTTACCGAATTAATTTAAAGAAACAATTGAATTTTTAGACAAGGCTTGTTCTATAATCACCACATTTTCTTTATAGGTTTTTGAAAAAGGTAGGGCTACCGTATCAATTTTTATACTAGGTTTGGTTCTTCTAAAATTTATTCGAGTTACATAATCTTGATTTACAATGTAACTATTATGTATTCTAATAAAATTTTTTGGCAGCTTCTTTTCAAAAGATTTAAGCGTTTGATACGCATTAACTGTAGTACCATCATTCATTATAAAATCGGTATAACTATCGTCAGCTTTTAAATATAGGATGTCTTCTAAATCAATAAAACGGTATTCTTTGTTCGATTTTAAACACAATGTACTTGCAACTACTTTCGGCTTAAGGCTTAATTTTGCCATAGTTTTTCGTAATTCAAAATGATGAAGCGGTTTGAGTAAATAATCAAAAAAGTCATTCTTTATACAAGTATACGCATGATTTTCATTGTTAGCTAAAGCAATAAAGTAAGGAGGCTCTTTACAATATTTATAAATTTCTATAAATAATTCATTTACAATACGAGCGTCATTTAACTCAACATTTATAAATACTACATCGGGATTATGCCTTAATATTATATCTAAAGACTCATCTTTACTCCTTGAGGCACCTACACAAGTATACTCATTTGTTTCCTCAAAAAAAGCTTCAATCAACTGAATTGTAGATTGTTCACTTTCAATAATGGAATACTTGTATTGCATAGTGGAATAATTTTCTTCAAAAGTACATTGTAAAATCAGTATTATGTTACGGGTTTTTTTTAAATAATTACGGTTTTACTGAAAATATTTACGGTTTATACAAGAAAGTATGTGGTTCATTAAAGGTTGTAATTCTAACTAACATAGTATCTTTACACCAGAATTAGTTTAACTATATATAGCTAAACATTTAACTTTAAACCCACGAAACTAATGATCTCCATTCTGTTTCTCTTATTACCAACTTCATTTTGGAATCGTTAGGTGGGTTTTTTTTCCTAACCATTTAATTAGGCGTTATTAAGATTGCGAAAATCTTTACTTTTATTTTAAACATTTAGGGGGAAAGGCAAAAGAGGCTCATTGGCCTCTTTTGTCTTTTTATATAGTCGCTATGTATTATTTAAAAAAAGAATCTACAAACTCTATTTTATTAAATACTTGTAAGTCATCAATACCTTCACCGACCCCTATGTATTTAACTGGTATTTTAAATTGATCTGAAATACCAATGACCACTCCGCCTTTTGCTGTTCCGTCTAATTTTGTAACCGCTAATGAAGTAACTTCTGTAGCTAAACTAAACTGTTTGGCTTGTTCAAAAGCATTTTGTCCAGTAGAACCATCTAAAACTAATAAGACTTCATGCGGAGCAGTTTCAACTACCTTTTGCATTACACGTTTAATTTTTGTGAGCTCATTCATTAAATTTACTTTATTGTGCAAACGCCCAGCAGTATCAATAATAACGACATCTGCTTGTTGGTTCACTGCCGACTCAATGGTATCAAAAGCCACAGAAGCAGGATCACTACCCATTTTTTGCTTTACCAAAGGCACATCAGACCTAGTTGCCCAAACCTCTAACTGATCGATAGCTGCTGCTCTAAACGTATCTGCTGCACCTAAAACAACTTTCAAGCCTTGTTTTTTAAATTGTGCTGCTAATTTACCAATGGTTGTAGTTTTACCAACTCCATTTACACCTACAACCATAATTACATAAGGTTTTTTATCGGTAGGAATATTAAATTCGGTTTCATTACCTACATTAGTTTCAGCTAATAAGCCTGCTATTTCTTCACGGAGTATTTTATTCAATTCATCAGTTCCTAAATACTTATCTTTAGCAACACGAGCTTCAATTCTATCAATAATTTTCAATGTCGTATCAACTCCTACATCAGAAGACACTAACACTTCTTCTAAATTGTCTAATACATCTTCATCTACTTTAGATTTACCAGCAACAGCTTTTGAAAGTTTAGAAAAAAAAGTAGTTTTACTTTTTTCCAGTCCTTTGTCTAAAGTTTCCTTTTTCTCTTTTGAAAATATTCTTTTAAATAAACTCATGTTCTTGTATATAAGTGGTGCTTTTTTTTAATAGTAAGAAACAAAGATAAAAAAGAAAAGCTACTTTCATTGATGAAAGTAGCTTTTCTATATATTTTGTAAGAAAACGATTATTTACTAAAAAAATCGTTTACTTTAGAAGGATCCATAACTGATTCTACAAAAGAGTAAGCTCCTGTTTTTGGAGATTTTACCATTTTAACTGCTTT
>JAJRPL010000056.1 GCA_024280815.1 Bacteroidota bacterium | reverse complement strand
CTTAGTTATATTATAGGTTTTTTGTTAGCTTTAATAAGCGAAGTGTCATAACCTGCAAATTTTTTCATATAGAGAGCGATACTAGTGCCATAAGCATCTTCAAATTTTGTAGCTCCCCAGCTTCGTAAGTAAATTTTAACATTACCAGCACCAGCCAAATGAGCAGCAGCTAAAATACCAGATTCTGTAATTTTAACACCATTTATTCTTCTGCCTACAAAGCGTTTAATATCTCTAATTAAAATCCATTTGTTTAAAGAGCATAATGCTATAAAAGCATCTTCTTGTAGCTCTGGGTCTTTTAAAAACTCAGAAGTGTTGTAAATTTTAAATCGTTTTAAAGTAGATTTACCAAATTGGTATTTTCCTAAATAACCCAATGTATTTACTTTGTGATATTTTCCTTGAGACTCTTTAAAAGCGAGTGCTTCTTTAAAACCAATAAATGATTTTCCTAGATTAGGAGAGTAAAAATTTATTTCAGGCTTAATTTCTTGTGGTAGTACAACAGTAGCATAATAGTTTTTATCAGGCACATTGTACTTTGCAGTAGTAGTCTTAATAGTATACATATCAGTAAAACCGGTAATGATAAATAGAACTACTAATAGAACTACTAGTTTTTTTCTTTTCTTTTTCATTGTTGATGCATTAGGGGTTGAACGCATTTTCAATTAGGATGCAAATATACTACAAAAAAAACAATCAATAATATTTATTAATTAACTGACTGTTAATAAGTTAAAAATATAACAAATAAAATTTACTCTTCCCTTTTGAGTTGATTTAGAAAGTTGGAGCGGGTATTTTGATGAAGTTTAGCGTTGAGAAGATTGTTTTTAGTAGTTTTGAGCGGGTTTTTATTTTAGATAAGTCTATATCAAAACTTAGATAATATTGTCGAGTTTTATCTTGTTGGTTATTAATGGTGTTGTTGATAAAATAATCAGTATTACTTGAAATCATTCCATCTGCACCATAACCAAAAGCAATATTTAACCATTTAGGGATTTTACTTTTTTTATGAAACGACCATAGATTGGCTGAAAACCAATACGTCTGTCCGTTATAATCCTTTAAGGTTTGTTCTAAGAAATTTTCACCCAATAATTCTGGTCTTTGGCTGGCATATTTTGTGTTATGAAATGAGTATTTTAAAAGAATACGTTGTTCATTCCATAAAATCTCTTGACCTATTAATAAACTTGTGCCAGTAGCATTGGCAATAATATCAGCTGTAGAAAATCCCCATTCTTTTGAGTATCCATCAAAAATTTCTACAACACTTAGAAATCCAAATCCGAGTGTAGCTCCATATAATAATTGATTTTTTTTACTCTCACCAGCCCAATCCAAAGCATTCATACCCATTTTACCAATATAGTAGGCACTCATGGCGTGACCAATTTTATCAAGTTGTAACCAATCCTTACTGTCATTGATGGTATGAAAAGATGATTTATCAAAATTGGCATACCATAATTGATTAATACCTATTAGTGTCAATGCAGCTGTAGAAGCTTCTGTAATGTAAACTGCATTTCTTCGAGGTTTGTTTAACGTATCAGACTTTTTCCAGAAAGTGTTATTGTTTTGTGCTGTAATACTAAGGCTATAAAAAAATAGAAAACTGTAAAGGAGTATAGCTTTTAAATAATTAGAGAAAGCCATGGTTTTATCTGTTAATTCCTTGTTTACTTATCCAACGTCTATATTTAGCTGCGTTTCGTGCATGTTGTTCTGATGTTTTAGCAAATTCATGAGTTCCAAAATTTGTTACACTAGCACACATATAGTAATACTCATGTTTTTTTGGATTTAATACCGCATCAATTGAAGATATATCAGGCATTGAAATTGGAGCTGGCGGTAAACCCACATTCTGATAGGTGTTATAAGGTGATTCTATCAATAAATCAGCATTTAAAACACGCTTTACTTCAAAATTTTGACCATGTTTTTGCTTCAAAGCAAAAATTACAGTGGGATCTGCTTGTAAAGCCCAATTGTCTCTGTATCTGTTTAAGTATAGTCCCGCAACAGTAGACCGTTCACTAACTTTAGAAGTTTCTTTTTGTACAATGGAAGCAAGTATAGTTACTTCTTCTTTAGTAAGGTTTAATTTTTTGGCTTTTGCCAATCTTTCCTCATTCCAAAAACGATGATATTCCTTTAACATTTTATCTCTAAAGGCTTCTGCTGTTGTATTCCAATAAAACTGATAAGAATTAGGAATAAAGATACCCAAAACATTGGCTTTTGTTAATTTGTTTTTTGAAAGGAATTCATTATCTGTTATGGCAGCTAAAATTTGCGTAGAATCAGCTTCTATTTGTTCAGAAACTCTACCTGCAAGTTTTTCTAAAGTGTCTTGATTGTTAAATGTTAATTTTATAGGAGCTTGTTTGCCACTTCTTAATAAATTTATCAAATCATTATTGTTCATTCCTTTTTTGATAGGATACCTGCCAGCTTTAATTTTGTTTGGATAATTCTTTTGTTGTGCAACCCATTCAAAACTCTCAGAATTATTTAAAAAAGGCTTTATTAGTTGTTGAACTTCGCTAAATGTAGCATTTACAGGGATGCTTACTGTTGTGTTTTTAATAACATTTGTAGCATATATTTTATTGTAAAATTTATAGCCAATTATAGCTCCAGCAATACTGATGATAGCTAAAACTAAAAGAATTATTTTTTTAATGCTCATGTGTTTAATAATTGAAATAAGACTTCATCTTTAAATTTACCTTGAGTGTAAATCCATTCCTTTTTTACACCTATTTTGGTGAAATTATATTTTTTAAATAATTGGATACTATTTTTGTTGTCAGTAGTAATATTAGCGAAAATCTGATGTAAATTTAATTGATTAAAACTGTAATCAATCAATAAAGATAAAGCCTCAGAAGCATAACCTTTATGTTGTTCATTTTCTATGATTAAAACACCAATTCCTGCACGTTTATGTTGTGGGTTAAAATCGAATAAATCAATAATACCTAAACTTTTATTGGTTTTGTTATCTGCAATAACCAAACGTAATTGTTTAGCTTCATAGATGTCTAAATGGGCATTCTCTAAATAGTGTTGTAAAATGTGTCTAGAAAAAGGTGTTTGAGTACTACTTACTTCCCAGAAAGAAA
Organism: Bacteroidota bacterium; assembly: GCA_024280815.1. Classification (GTDB taxonomy): domain Bacteria; phylum Bacteroidota; class Bacteroidia; order Flavobacteriales; family Flavobacteriaceae; genus Aureibaculum. Next base: position 960 of record JAJRPL010000056.1, on the reverse strand, counting down.
TGTCGTTTTAGACAGAGAATAAAAAATCTAGATCCTCTAACTCTAAGGCTCTTAAATGTATGTTGTTACCTGTCAATGCTTGCATAGTATTAGTCTATTTCGATAGCTCCTTCAAAAACCAATGTAGCTTTCCCTTTTAAAAACACATTTTTATAACTATTATTATCATAGGTAAAAGAAACTTTTAAAGTTCCGCCTAAAGTTTCTAGTTGAATAGTGTTTTTAGTTGTTTTTTTTGCTTTATGAGAAGCAATAGCAACTGCAGTAACACCTGTGCCGCAACTAAGTGTTTCATTTTCAACGCCACGTTCATAGGTGCGGACACTAAACGTGTTTTCGTTTTTTTGTTCTACGAAATTTACATTGGTGCCTTCTTCAAAATAAGGTGCTCCATATCTAATCTCTTTCCCTGCTGTTTTAACATCTACAGTAGTAATGTTGTTTACATAAGTGATGTGATGAGGTGAACCAGTATCTAAAAATAATTCATCTGAAATTTCTTTAATAATTGATACATCATTCATTTTAAGACTTACCAAATCATCAGTAATATTGGCTTTGTGAACACCATCAATGGCTTCAAAAATAGTATCAGAATTGATAATTTTAAGGAAGTTGGTAAAAGCAACAATACAGCGTCCGCCATTACCACACATACTACCTTCATTACCATCAGCATTATAATACTTCATGGTAAAATCATATTTTTTAGAAGATTCTAAAAGGATTAATCCGTCAGCACCTATTCCGAATTTACGATCGCAAAGTCTTGAAATAAGTTTGTAATTGTTTTTAGGAAATAAATATTGACGATTATCTATCATAATAAAATCGTTTCCTGTGCCTTGATATTTATAAAATGAAATTTTCATAAGGCTACAAATGTAAACATTTTTTAAAGGATTAAAAGCTGTTAAAGTATCGTTAAAGTCAAAAAAAGGTAATAATAAACTAGTAATT
>JAJRPL010000055.1 GCA_024280815.1 Bacteroidota bacterium | reverse complement strand
TTTTTTCAATCCTAAAAACAGTTTGTCGTTTGCGAAGTGATTTGAGTGATAAAATATCTTCTTTTATTGTAAATTCTTTCGGTTTTGCCATAGCCTAAAGATACAAAAATATAACGACTTTAACTATTTAAATTGGTATAAACCATTGGTAATAGTAATTTGTTGATTTTCTAACACCAACATTCCTACATCTTCAATAGGTATAGTTTTAGTTTCTTTATCTTCTTCAGGATAATTAATTACTAATTGCTTATTTTTTGTGCTTAAATAAGCAGGGTTACTGAAAAATAGGGTACGTTTAATCATATTGGGTTTTTTTAGACCTACTAGGTTTTTAAAACCTAGTAGGTCTGGTCTGCTAAATCAATCATCAACAATCAATTCATGAATAAGTTTTAAGTTGACTTTTTTAATTTGATGTACGTATTTAAAGTTCTCTACATCATCAAACAATTTAATTATTTCAGTTCTTTTTAAAGAGGTATGTTTGGTACTTATTAAAGCTTGATACGATGAAAATTTATAGGTGATATAATTACCAATATTATGATGGCTTGAATTGGTGTTTATATAAATTATCAGGTTTTGAAGATACTCTTCACTTTCTAACTTTATTCTTTTAGGGTGTTTTTGAAATAAACTTCCCGTTCTTGCATATTTTTTGTTGAATGCTTTGGTGTAAGCATTAAAAAGATTTGAAAATGCTTGATGTAATTTTTTCTTTCCATTTTTAAAATCAACGGGCAAATCAGATTTTTCTTTAATTTTTAATAGTAAATGGAAATGATTGGGTAACAGACAATAGCTGTAAACACCTGCAATAGGGAGTAAATATTTTTTAATTAGTTTTAAAAAATACAAGTAATTCTCATCTTCAATAAAAATATTTTCTTTATTGTTTCCTCTATTGTAGAAATGATAATAATTTGATGATTCTAAAGGTTCAAGTTTCATTTCTCTGTGGTTTATAAGATCTACTAGGTTTTCCTCCTTCGATACATCTTCGGCGGACAAGTAAAAACCTAGTAGGTGTCTACTGGTAACACTTTAATATTCTCCTACTTGTACAATTTCACCTAAATGATTGACCCTTACTTTTATAATATTTCTTAAAGGTTCTGTGCTTTGAATATAATGATAAATTACTTTTGATAATATTTTTTTGTTTTTCATAATTTCACCTGAAATAGCCTTAGTTTCTAAATGATGAGAAAACAAATAATCTTTCGAAGATATCTTCTGCACTCTAAACAAATGTTTACTAATTATACTTACATTCTTCCCGTCTAGTAAATCAATTTCATTTGGATTAAATTCTTGAGTAGGGAATACACACATTTCATTTTGTTTCATGGTAAATAAAAACCGCCAGCATTTATCTTTATTGAATACTTTATCAATAATAGAAAGTCCAGAGTTTACTCTCGCTACAGCTTCATAAAAGGAAACTACTTTTTCTTGTAATTTGCCTTTATTATCTTTGTAAATAGCTACATGATGATTATTACCAGTACTTACAAAATCTACGGCTTGTTCTTTTCCTTTATTGTCTAAAATTTCATTTCCAAAATGGTCTTTTTTACTGTGTAAGGCTTCTGCGTTTTTAACACCACTTATGGTTACTCTTTTTATAGCTATGCCTTTTTCTTTATTTAACCAAATAGGGTTTTTGTCTAAATCTGAAAAAGCTTTTTTAGCATCATTGTTAAATTCAGCTAATCTATCCTCTAGAATCTTTTTAACACCAACATCTATAATTTTTTGTAAACTTTTTAAATCTTTAAATTGATCTGGATTAATATCTTTTCTAATCGTATAACTATCTTCTAAAAATTGAATTTTTACTATTTCAGGAACTTTTTTTGTTTTAGATTCATTGATGTAAATAGGCTTTTTACTTAGTGCGTTTTTACCTGTAAATGCTTTTTTAGAGTTATTATTATTTTCAACTAAACGTTTTAGTAGAGCGTCTCTATATATAGGCTTTGTTATTTGATTAATTTTTTCTTTATCAAATTTCCCTCCAATTTTTTCTTCTTTTACAATATTCTCTTTCATTTTACCATAAACAGTTTCTTTATGTAGTTGACCTCTTGGCGTTAACTGAATTTTAGTATTGTATTTCTCTTTTCCTTTTAGTTTAGTTTTGTTAATATTTCTTGTAACGACTTTGTTTTTTGCTTTAAAAGAGATTAAAATACTTTCAATTTGTTTTTTTGCTTCTTCTCTAAAATTTGCTATTGGCGGAATAAATTTCCTCTTTTTATTGCCGTTTTTAGTTTCGTAAACTTTTGTGATTTTATTTCTAATACTATATAGTTTACTGTTTTCTGAATCTCTAGAAGCATTCAAGTTGTTTAAGTATTGAACATGATTATAGGTTGTAAAAGCAACTGTTACTGCATCCATAGCATGATGACGATGGTCATTTCTTTTTGTCCAGTCTTTTATTATCTCAATTTTTTTATTATTCTTTCGCTCTTGTATTTCTGTCAATCCTAACGCTCTGTATTTAGGTAAGCTTAATTCTTTCATTATGTTTATTAAATCCCAATCTTCACGTAATTTACTAGTAATAATTCCTGTGGTTGTATTTACCGTGCGTACTGCTTCTTGTAATAATTGCTTAGCTTTTTTAGCAATATATTGACTATTTCGCAAGTCTCTATCTATAAAACCATCTGGCAAATCTTTTTCTGACATTAATAGTTTTTTGTACTTTCCTTTACTTATTGTTCCTTTTCCTTTATTGTAAAGTTCTTCAACACGTTTTTTATAATTATCTAAATCTGTATTATAATCACTTCCAATAAAGTCTAAGGCAGTTCTGTCCGCTTTAGCAAGGTTTACCTTTCTAAATGCTAATGTTTTATTTGAAAAAGAATCGTCAAACAATTTTGCTTTGGGTATGATATGCTCGATATCAATATTTTTAGAAAATAAATCTGAATGATTAATTTTTTCATTAGTAAATAGGGTTTTGTACCCTCTAGTTTTTAATTCATCCCAAAGTTTATACCTTATAACATCATTTTTAGTTGGGTTCGGTATGCCAAATTCTTTAGTGATTATTTTTCTGAACTCTATGTTTTTGGTGGTTGCAGTATTAATATATTTGGTTGTTTCGGCTCTTTCTTTAGCAGATTTTTTTAAATCACGTGCTAATTCAATTCTAACTTCATCTGGTTTGCCATAGGTTTCTATAACTTGATTGATTACATTCACCATTTGATTGAGTATTTTTTCAACCACAGGATTTCGTAAGCTGTTTTTTGGAAGTAATTCTAGTTTATCTTTTAGAGTTCTGTCAGCTAACTCTTCTTTAGTTAATGAATGTGAGTGATTGTATTTTGCCAAAGCACAAGCTTCTGAGTAATTGTTTCCTGAAGTGAGAAATGGAGGGATTTTTTTAATAGCTCTAGAACTTAATCTTCCATAATCTTGTTGTAAACTTACATTTGCCAACATTGAAGCATATTCAGGTTTAAAACCATATTTTTCCTGCAAGCTTTGTTTTAAACTAATATCATCTTCGGCAGAATATAATAAGTGCCATAATTGATAGCTTTCTTGTTTGGCAAAGTCATTTCCAGATAACTCTGAATCAAAATCTAATATTGTAGTAGAAATTTCTATTTCAGAAAATATAGTATGTAGTTCTTCTTTTATTTCTAGAGCAGATTTTTTTGCCCAATCAAAACCATAACCTTCATTAACAGCTATTTGTTGGTAAACATTAAATAAAGCTTCGTTAGTTCTATTTCCTTCTGCTTTTTCAAAGTTCAATTTCCACTCATTTGGCTTTAAGCCTAAGAGTTTAAAAATAGTAGCTTTTTTCAAATTACCTCTTAGATTTAGTTCTTCAAAAAGTAATTTACGAGCATCATCATCTAACTTCTGTTCTTCTTTAGTTTCGTTATGTTTAAATTCTAAATTATTAATATTTTGCCAAATTTTAAACTCTTGAAAAAGAGGTGAAGATTTTGGTATTGCTTTATGATGTTTTTCAAACTCGCAATTAGAAATAAGATGTTTTTGCGATTTTAATTTTCGTTGATAAAAAATAATTACATCTCTAACCTCTTCTTTTAGATTTGTTGTTAATTCAGGATGATATTTTGCTTGTGTCTCCCAAATTTGTTCAAATTCATCTAAATAATCTTGACGATAGAATACTTGATTTTTTAAGCTTGTATGAGGATTGTCTTGAATTTGTTTGTATAGATTTTCTCCAACGGTTTCTTTGTTAAAATATAGTTCTTTACTTCTATCGCTAATAGCACCTAAGTAACCACTTGAATTATTAAGGTTGTTGTTTATTTCTTGTAGTACTACAGCTAACTGTTCTAAAGTTAGTTTCTCAGACAAAGCATTTACTCTCCACTTATAATTTTCCTTTTTTAATTCAGCACCTTTAGTTGTCCTTTTTTCGCCAACAATGTTAAATGGATCTTTGCAAATTGCCCACGTTTGTTTTTTTCCTTTTCCTTGTAGAGTATTATACAGATCAATCGTTATAATGTCAGTATAAAATTGTTGTTGAAAATTCCAAACCTTATCAAATTCATTTTGTAAATCTGAACGATAAAAATCTGGAATATACTTTTTTCCATCTAAAAAAAGATTAAAAACAAATTGCCCAGGAGTTATGTCATTATCGTATAATTCTTTAGCAACAGCCATTCCATCAATTAAACTTCCCTCTTCTTCATTCTTTGCTTTTCGACTACTTTTATAGCCACGCTTTTTATTTATAGCTAAGAAAATACGAGAAAGATCCTCTTTATTAACTTTTTCTTTAGCAGACTTTGCTCTTAACGATAATGTCTGATGTGTAGTGTTTTCTCCGACTTCGGTTAACCCGAAAAATTCACTATAAAAGTTCAGAATCAGGTGTAAAAGCGTTATTTTTAATGTGTTAAAAACAAAACAACACTTTTTAAACCACCCAATTTTGAGGACTAAAAATACATTATTTTACAGAAACAATCAAGCAA
>JAJRPL010000054.1 GCA_024280815.1 Bacteroidota bacterium | reverse complement strand
CTCTACTATCATATAAAGAAATTAAAACATCATCAGACATATCAGTTTCTAAAGAAATATTTACAATATCATTAAAAGGATTCGGATAAATAGAGAGTTGACTAAAGGATAAATCATCAATTGCACTTGTTTGATTGGTTTCACAAAGCTCAAGAGACCAACTATTTATTGTACCTGTATCACCAGAAGAATTATCTGCCACCTTCAACGTCCAATCACCTTGAGAAGAGCCTCCATTCATCGTTGATAAAAAATCAATAGGTTTGGTAACACCTGAAACAGCAGGAGTGGCATTATAACAAACTGAACTACTTGCATCATCATCAAAAGTTGCTTTAATATCTTTTCTTTTCATTCCAGAAGACCCACAATTTCTATCATAAACTAATATCTCTGTACCATTAGGTGCTTTTAGATAAATTTGTAAATCCCACAACCAAGTGTGTGTGACATCTATAGTTAAATTCACATCTGAAACTACAAAATTATCAGCTATACTTATAGTTGAACTCACTCCAATAGGATTTGAATCTGGAATTGTTTTCGGTATATCTGTAGCTTCAAAAGTTTGACATGTAGTTTCAAAAGAACCTATAGAAATATTTTCAGTATTAATAGCAAAGAAAATATTACCAACTGCTTGTACCATAATTCTAACATTAGGTGATGGATTATTTGGCACAATAATACTTTCAGAACCATCATTCGGTGTATTTGAAGCCAACATTATCGGAAAAGTAAAACCTCCATCGGTTGACATTAAAATATTAACATTACTTTCGTTAATTCCATTAGCGTCTGTACCAGCAACATCCCAAGTAATAGTTTCTGTATCATTTTCTGTCCAAGAAACATCTACAGTATTTTGAGAAGTAACCACAAATGGCCCAGCAGCAGCATCGACAGTAATTTGAGTATTATCTATGGCTGTCTCACCTTCACCTACGACATTATCTCTAACGGTTAAAGAAAAATCTATCGTTCTTGAAACACTGGGTAAAACTTCCCAAGTTGTTGTCCCTCCCATAGTTAAACTTGATAAATTCGGGAAATACCTATCTTTTTCTAAACTTGGCGAATATGAGCGGAAAATTGCTCCAACAGTTTGCGTAGCTAAAGGTGGTATTTGAATACCATTTACTTCATTATCAACTTGCTCCCAACAATACGTCAATTTATTACCATCTGCATCAAAACCTTGTCCTTTGAGCACAAAAGGTGTAGATTTAGGTATGGTATAGTTATTTCCAGCATCAGCTGTTGGTATATTTAAATTTGATGTAAAATTTGAAACTGCTGCACATTGACTATTTCCTGTAGTTATATTAGCTAATATCTCACCTATACTTACTGTATGAAAATAGGCATCAGCACTACCCTGAACATTTTGTGGCGAACACAAACTTGCATAACCCATGATAGTTGACCCACTACCAGGCTCAACAGCCGTAGCATTATTTCTATTAACACCTGTGCAATTACCAGAAGTACCATTAAAAGTGTGATTTGCACCAAATTGATGCCCCATTTCATGAATCACAAAATCGATGTCAAAACTATCACCTACAGGAGCTTCAGATCCTGTAACTCCACCAGCTTTTGATGTTGTACAAACAGACCCTAAATTTGCAACACCACCTCCTCCTGTACTAAAGACATGGCCAATATCATAATTTGCAGTTCCTATAACATTGTTAATAGTTGTATTATTTTGACCCAACATCGCAGGTCCATCATCATTAGTATAAGGGTCATCATCAGTATCAGATGCTAAAAAAATTAATTGGTCATTATTAGCAACCAGCTGCATGGTCAAAGCTACATCGCGTTCAAAAATTGGATTAACCCTAGTCATGGTAACTGCAATAGCTGATAAAACGGCATTTACCTTATCACTTCTACTACTACCAGCACTTAAACCTGCAGCTGCAATATGATAACTAGAGTATTCTTCTGTAGTGGCAACTGCCAACCTAAAAGTACGCAATTTCAAATCATGTACTAATGAACTTTTAAAACTTTCTTTTGTAACCTTAGTTTTAGCCAAAGTTTCATTCAAACATGTTAAACTTTTAGTTGTTGAAGCGTCTTTTTTATAATAAACACTATATTTTTTTCGATCTTCAGTATACGGATCAATATACATGGTTCCCTTTTCAGGGGATAAAATCATTGCATATAAACCTAAACTATTTGTAGTAAAATATATAGAAGAAAGTTTATTATCTACTCCTTGACCTGCATAGGTTTTTATTGAAGGATACTTTATAGCTAAATCAGGATGTAAAACAGAAGTCTCATACACCTTATACTTTGAAAGGTTACCTTCCGCATCAGGAAATTCAACAACTTGAAATACATTCTTTGACACTAAAGCATTTTGAAGCTTGTTTTTTAATTTAGAAAGATCTAAAGCAAATAATTTATACTCTTTACTGAAGTTCTTTTCAACTAAAACTGTCTCAGACTTTTCTAATGCACTAGCTTTAGACCACAAGGTTTTTTCTTGAGAAAAACCTTTGAAATTTATCAGTAAAAAACCTATAATTAGAAAGAAATAATAGCAATATTTTTTTTTCATAATTAAGCAAATATAAAACTTTGTTTTTAAATCGGATTTTATTATTTTAATATCTTTGCAAAAATTCACTTTTATGAAGTCTTATTTATTCTGCATTTCATTGTTTATACTTATAGGTTGTAAAAGTAAAGACCTTAACAATAAAAATATGCAATTTACTGAAAAACAAAGTTTTGCCTTAGAAAATTGCAAAGAAAACGCTCAATGTAACATTCAAATTATTCCGAATACTACATTAATTATTAAACAAGATGAGTTTCAACATTTTTATATTGAAAAAGGAAAAGGAGAAAAAACAATCATTAAGTATGAATTTAAAAGAAATAAGCTTCCAAATACAGCTGACAGTCAGCATACAGAATTGATTTATTTTGAAATTGACAACAATTGCAAATCACTTTCATTAACAAACCAAGAATTGCAAGAAGTAAAAATGATGTATGGTAGGTTATGCTACTGTAAAGGCACTTCTGGATATTTTAAAGTGACACAAGGTGAATTAAAATTTACTAATGAAAATAATGAGTTATCTATAAACTTAAAATTTAAAGTCGGTAAAATTCCTCAATTAATTACCGAAATAAATGAAACTATTAAGCTTAAATAACCTTATTTTTTAACTATTTTTGACCCTTAGAAACTCTATTTGTGAAGATATTTCGTTCAACTCAAGAATTTATTGCAGAAAAAAAAGGCTCAATTATTACCATTGGAACTTTTGACGGCGTACATATTGGTCATCAAGAAATATTAAAGAACTTAATCTGTCAATCTAAAAACAGTAATTCAATTATCCTTACTTTTTTTCCTCACCCTAGAATGGTATTACAAAAAGATGGCGATTTAAAACTACTCACCACATTACAAGAAAAAATTGACTTGCTTGAAAAAATAGGGTTAGATTGCCTTGTAATAGAACCATTCACAAAAGAATTTTCAAGATTGACCGCTCTTGATTTTGTAAGAACAATTTTAAAACAACAACTTAAACTTAAAAAATTAATCATTGGCTACGACCATCAATTTGGAAGAAACAGAGAAGGTAACCTTGAG